>CAYVRD010000108.1:0-7889 GCA_964454195.1 uncultured Clostridia bacterium | reverse complement strand
CAATACCGGCTCATCAAGTTCGTGGCAAAACTTCGAAAATCCATTATAATCTTGTCGAATAGTTGTTGAAGGTTTAATGTGCATGTTACAAGCCTCATTGGATAGCATTATTCTAACTAAATTCTAGCATATTATAATATAAGTACAATAGGAAACAAAGAGGTATTAAGAGATAATGATAGGTATTAGAGGGAGGTATAGAAACATGTTAGACTTAAGTAGTTTAAGAAAAGCGATTTTATCCCTAGAAAGGGCCTTGGGCTTTGCAGATAAGAGGTTAGCTGATTGTGGAAATGTACCAGATGAAGAGATTGAGGTTATTAAAGCAGGGATTATTCAAAACTTTGAGTTTACCTATGAACTGTGCTGGAAGTTTATGAAACGCTGGTTGGAAATGAACTTAACTCCAGGAATAATGGATGGAGTATCGAGAAAAGAATTGTTTAGAAATGCGCTTGAACAAAAGTTGATAGCTGACTTTACTTCATGGGTTCGTTATCATGAACTTAGAAATACAACTTCACATAGCTATAATAGAGAGGTAGCAGAGGAGATATATTCCATAACTACTGACTTTTTAAAGGATGCTCTTTTTTTACTTAAGGCATTAGAGGCTCGAAATGATTAAATTAAGTGAAAAAGAATTAAGGATAGTAAAAAATGTTTTAAAAAACTATGTTTCAGACTATGAAGTGTTAGTTTTTGGTTCTCGGGTTACTGGAAATACTCATAAATATTCTGACCTAGATATAGCAATAAGAGGAGCAGATAAAATAGACCTGCTAGTCTTGGCAGCTGTCAAGGATGAGTTTCAAAACACTGATCTTCCTTTTAGAGTAGATATTATAGATTTTAATAGAATTACGCCAGAATTCCAAGCAGTCATTCTAAGTAATTATTCTAGCATAACATTTGATAAGTAATGATGAACGATAAATCTCATGGAGGCTACTATGGGCAGAAAGCCGAGAGTTGAATTTAAGGGTGCCATTTTTCAATGAATAAACAGATGAGAGGCTCTAAAACCCTATGCTGGACAGCAGTGATTCTCTGGATGGCCTTTATATTTTATCTCTCCCACCAACCAGCTGAACAGTCAAATCAACTTAGTAAAGGAATCACCGAGATCATAATTCAAACCATAGAGAGAGTTGCATTTATAGTAGCTCCCGATTCTACCTTTGACGTGAGAGATTTAAACCATTATGTTAGAAAAAATGCGCACTTTATAGCCTACTTGGTGCTAGGTGTATTAGTGATTAATGCTTTAAGGTCCAGTGGTGTTAAGGGTTACCGGAGCTGGGCACTGGCATTAGGAATCTGCATACTATATGCTATTTCCGATGAGTTTCACCAGACCTTTATCCCAGGCCGCAGTGGCGAAGTGCGAGATGTATTCATTGACACTGCTGGTGCCAGTGTAGGAATATTTATGTATGTGTTTACTAGCAAACTATGTAAAATCTCGTGCAAAAGGAGTGATTAATAGTATTTTTGTTAATGTTTTTTTCATTATCTGCGGCATTTGCCATTGGTACTAAAACAGAATCTGTTAAGCTTGATTCAGGGAATAAGACGGCTACATATATTGATTGACTACCCATCTGAGCTGGAAAATGCCCTGCATTTAATTAAGCGTTGGGCCCAAATTAGTAACTGATGGGAAAATAGATGTGCTAATCAGGATGCCAAATAAGCCAAGAGATAAGTGGCTTAAATAGATAAATATAGCGTTTATACCGCGAAAGCTATTGGCAATGAGGGCAGGTATGTTAGGCTTATTAGCCAGGGCATCACCTGCCTTTTAGATCCTTCTAGGTAAAGTGTGATGCCCTTTGATGCTATCAAACATACCTGTGGAGGCTCGTTGTCAATAGACCGTGGAATAAATGCGGTCATGCTAAAGTTAATTACAACAGTGAAGAATTCTAGTTCTGAAATTATCGAAGTTTCTAAAGCCAAAGGCATTGCGTTTTAAAACCTTTATCTTGTTATTAAACCCTTCAGTACAGCCATTGGTGTAAGGAACATCAAACGAGTTGGCTATTTGGTTCAGAAAGAAATGAAAAAGAGAGCAAGAATACACCCGGAAGATGCAAAGCCCCTTAGAACTGCAGGCAGGGAAGTGTTTTACCAGAAATTCTACTGTGGCCAGTGTGGCGGGCTTATCACCAGGTATCGCAGTGGATCCAGAATAGGGAGGAAGGGTAGCATTTGGAAGTGCTACAATTACTAAATGAGGGGGCATTTAGGTATAGAGAGCAGGATTTCATTTGACAAGAGAATTTTAAAGCCCCTATTACAAGCTGGGAAGTTAAAGCTAGTTCGCGGTAAAAAACAAAATGACTGGCGGTATTATTGGTGTGAAGAATAGAGGGATTGCTATCTCCAGGTTGATAAATGAAGGGAAATTATGTATTCTTGGGTAAAGGACTAGTTTAAAGGTGGTGAGGCTATTGCTTTTCAAGGAATTACTAAATAGTGTGAACTATGATGATGTATGGCATGTACTCGACAGGGAATATGAACATAAGAAAGGTGCTTATGAAGCCTATAAACAGGTATTTGAAGAATTAAAGTCTATGGAGACCGCTAAGTCACAATTCTCTTTTGGATAAATCAATAGAAGTATATGGGCCTGCTGCAGTAGTTGGGAGCCCGCAGGTGCACTAGCTACGGAAAACAGTTAGCTGCAGAGGCAGCTAATTATTTGGCAACGTACCAAATACCAGTCATCAGTGGCTTGGCTAAAGGCATTGATAGCTATGCCCATACTGCTTGTATTAAAAGGGGTGGTTATACCTTAGCGGTGGTTGGTCATGGCTTAGATTTATGCTATCCCAATGAGCATCGGGAGCTAATGCATTAAGTTAACCTTAAACTCACAAATCAATAAAGTCAAGTTAACCTCCTGATTAGCAAGAATTAACAGTGGCATGCTAAGCTTGCTATGGTAGCAATAAATACCACAATTTTAAGGAGGTTAGGATTTTGATTAGTTTAATTCAAAACAACCGCAAGTGGACTGTAGCTGTAGCAGTTATGCTAGTGCTGGTGATGTCATTAGCATTAATCGGCAGCGCATCAGCTAACAGCAGTATCTTTGGCAAGAGCCAAGATGTGTACAAAGGCAAGACACCTAAGTATGTATTTTTGTTTATTGGTGACGGTTTGAGCTTTCCCCAGGTGAGCAGTGCGGAAATGTATCTTGGAAACATGAATAACAAGGATAATATCAACACTACAATGCTAAACTTTAGTAAGTTCCCTACCGCTGGTGCAGCTCAGACCTTTGACTCCAGCTCCTTTATCCCCGATTCAGCATCTACGGCAACATCCTTAGCATCAGGACACAAGACTTTATCTGGTGTAATCAATATGGACGAAACTAAAACTAAGACATTTACTCCTATCACAGAAAAGTTAAAGGCTAAAGGCTACAAAATTGGTATCATTTCCAGTGTGCCTATTACCCATGCTACTCCAGCAGCTTTCTACGCTAAAGTTCCCCATAGAAATAATGCTTATGATATTGGCAAGCAGCTAGCTAGCAGTGGATTTGACTTCTTTGGTGGCGGCTCCTTCCAGCAGCCTACAGGACCAAACAGAGATCAAGAGCATATTTTTGAAGTAGTAAAGAAAAGTGGCTATAAAATTGTAGACACAAAGGAAGGAATTTTAAGTCTTAATAATAAATCAGGCAAGGTTGTTGCTATTAGCCCAGTGCTAGATGGTCAAGCTATGCCATATGAAATAGATCGCAAGCCTGGTGAGCTGGCATTAGCTGACTTTGTCCGCAAGGGTATTGAAGTATTAGACAACCCTAAAGGATTTTTTATGATGGTAGAGTCGGGCAAGATTGACTGGGCAGGCCATGCCAACGATGCTGCTGCATCTATTCATGACACTATTGCTTTCGCAAAAGCTATTGATGAAGCTTTAAAGGTTTATGAAAAATACCCTAATGATACATTAATTATCGTAACAGGTGACCATGAATGTGGTGGTATGTCCATCGGTTTTGCGGGAACAGCTTATGAGACCTTCTTTGAAAAGATTGAAAAAGTGACTATGTCTCATGTAGGCTTTAATCAGATTTTAAACCAATACAAGTCTAAGGCTAACAAGGAAACAGCCAAGCTGGAAGATTTATTTCCTGAAATTAAAAAGGCCTACGGCTTGATAACTGCCTCGGATGAAATGGCAAAGAAATATCCTGAGATGGTATTGACGAGCTCAGAATTAGCAAGACTAGAAGCAGCCTTTAAGCATACTATGAGAGATAGAGCTGACAGAAGATACACTGAGCAAGAAAGAATAATGTATGATAGCTACGAGCCGTTGACAATTACTTTAACTCATATTTTAAACAACAAGGCAGGCTTACACTACTCCTCCTTCTCCCACACCGGACTACCAGTGCCAGTGTACGCAATTGGAGCTGGAAATGAGCTGTTCAGCGGGTTCTATGACAATACAGATATTTACAGAAAAATGGCAGCTATTACAGGGGTAAAGTAGACATCCTCAATATTCACAGACAAGGATGAGATAATTGGTTAATATGAAAAAAATTAGAGATGGAGTATTGTCTGCTGAAGGACTTTTTCTGCTAATAGTGATCATGATTATTGCCATATTGGCATGGCTGCCAACAGGGTTTCCCACCAATGCCTACCCAGATAGCACTAGAGCAGCAGCTCGTGTTTTAGAGGTTAATAACGATGGGATTTTTAGTGCGGGAGGTATTATTCTTCAGGGAGATCAACGCTGCCAAATACAGATTTTGAGCGGCCCCTTTAAGGGTGAGGGAGCAATGGCTATAAATAGATTTACTGGCAGACTGGAGTTTGACAAGGTTTTTGTGCCGGGAGATAAGGCCTTGGTAGTAATAGATTTCACTGACAATACTATAAGACATGTGAACATTATAGACCATTACCGTTTAGATCTGGAGCTGTATTTGTTTTTAGCCTTTGCCCTATTTTTGATTGTTTTTGCCCGCTGGGTAGGTGTAAAGGCCATACTCTCCTTTGTGCTAACAGTTATGATTATATGGAAGGTGCTAGTACCGTTACTTTTGAAGGGATTTCATCCCATTCTGGTATCCTTAGGTGTGGTTACTTTTCTTACCTTAGTAGTGATAAGCTTGGTAGGGGGGCTAAACAGAAAATCCTTAGCAGCTATCCTGGGCTCCTTTTCTGGAACTTTGTTAACGTGTATTTTAGCCATGGGCTTTGGTAAGCTATTTAAGATTCACGGAGCAATTTTGCCCTTTTCTGAAACTCTGCTCTATGCCGGATACCATAATCTGAATCTAACAGACATCTTTATTGCTGTTGTGTTCATCGCGTCAGCGGGAGCCCTGATGGATTTGGCTATGGATATCGCTGCCGCTGTCTACGAGATTGTCCAGCAGAATCCTGGGATATCTACTAGGGAAGCAATTAATTCTGGATTCAATATTGGTAGAGCAGTGGTGGGCACTATGACAACAACCTTGCTTTTTGCCTACACTGGTGGCTACATGGCCATGCTAATGTATTTTATGGCTCAGGGTACGCCTTTAGTAAATATTCTCAATCTTCGCTATGTATCGGCAGAAATACTGCATACACTTGTAGGCAGCTTTGGCCTAGTGGCAGTGGCTCCCCTTACTGCAATATTGTCCGGATTTCTTTTTACCAGATATTAAACCCCAAACCCCAAACCCCAAACCCTAAAGTCTACAACCTTGACTTTAGGGTTTGTTTTTTTTAGCCCTGGGTCTGACCAAGCCTACCATATTTGCATATTTTGGTGTATAATGGGAAAATAGTTGGATTTTTTATAAACACTTTACCATCTATTCTTAGCTAGTTGAATCTAAGGGGCTATGCTATAATGTATAGGAGAAACTGAAGGGAGTACAGGTCTATGAAAGCAATGATCATGGCAGCAGGGGTGGGCTCCAGGCTGATGCCCTTAACTGCTACTATGCCTAAGCCCATGGTGCCTATCCTGGGCAAGCCGGTAATGGAATACGGAGTTCAGCTATTAAAGCAGCATGGTGTTACTGAAATAATTGCCAACCTCCACTATTTGCCCGAGGTGATAAGAAGCTACTTTGGTACTGGACAAGCCTTTGGGGTGGAAATGAGTTACTCTTTTGAAGAGATATTAATGGGCACTGCTGGGGGAGTTAAAAACAACCAGTCCTTTTTAGAAACGGATACCTTTGTTATCCTAAGTGGGGATGCACTGACAGATATTGATTTGACAGCCATGTATGAGTACCACAAAAGCAAGGGTGCTTTAGCTACTATTGCCCTAAAATCAGTTGAGGATGTTAGCAAGTTTGGCGTAGTGATTCAGGACAGGGAAGGTAGAATAACTGCTTTTCAAGAAAAGCCTAGGCCGGAGGAGGCCTTGAGCAACCTGGCTAACACGGGCATCTATATATTTGAACCGGAAATTTTTGAGCTGATTCCAGCAGACACCTTTTACGACTTTGGCAAGCAGCTCTTTCCCTTGCTGGTGGAAAAGGGACTGCCCTTCTACGGCTGGGAAACTGAGGGCTACTGGTCGGATATCGGCTCCTTTGATACCTACAAAGAGGCTCAATTTGATATGCTTAATGGGAGAGTAAAGCTCAGCCCTATGGCTGGGGACGGCTCCATCTACGTGGGAAGAGGTAGCATGATTTCCAGTAGCTCCAAGCTGGAGGGAAATATAGTTATCGGGGATAACGCGGTGGTGGGAGAAAGATGTACCCTTTACAATAGCATTATCCTTCACAATGTAACTATAGGAGAAGATGTAACTATTATCAACTCAGTTGTGGGAAATGACTGCAATATCAAGAACAAAGTGGTTATTAATAGCGACTGTGTTTTGGCAGATAGAAATGTGCTGGAGGATCAGGTGGAGCTGCTAAGAGGAGTTAAGGTCTGGCCAGGCAGATATGTATTAGAGCATAATTGCGTTAAAGAAGATCTAGTAGGTTAAAATATTCTAGCTGAAAACCTTAAGGAGTGTACATATGGGTAGGTATTTGCGCATATTGGCCCTGTTGGCCATAGATGCAATCTTAGTAAATATAGCATTGTTTGGTGCTTTAGTTGTTCGCTTTGAAGGGATAAGTTATATACCGGCAAATTTTCTTAATTCCTTTTATTCCTTAACCCTTATTTTTACGCTGGTGTTTTTAGCGTGTTTTTATTTCTTTGGCTTATATAAAAGAGCTTGGCAGTATGCTAGTATTGGCGAGCTGGTAGTGGTTATTTCCGCTGTGACCCTGGGCTCTTTTATAAATATCACTATCTCCTACTTCTTAATGAATCCCGGCACCCTTCCCTTACCCCGAAGTGTGTTTATCCTGAGCTGGATGCTAAATATTTTGCTCATCGGTGGCTCCAGGCTTGCTTGGAGGCTAGTTAGGGATTATGGACTGCAAAACTATATCCCCAATAAAGATGGCAAGCCTGTCTTGATAGTAGGCGCAGGTGATTCGGGGGTGATTGTGGCCAAGGAGCTAAAGCGCCATTACTGTCGCGATATTAATATAGTGGGCTTTGTAGATGATGACCAGGGCAAGCGAAACCTAAAGATTTTAGGGATACCTGTTTTGGGAGATCGTCATGATATTAAGGTAATTGTGGATAAATATGAGGTTAAAGAGGTTATTTTAGCTATTCCCTCCGCCGAGGGCTCGGTGGTGCGGGAGATAGTAAATATTTGCCATGAGGCAAAGCTGGATATCAAAATTCTTCCTGGTCTTTATGACCTTATCGAAGGGAATGTGACAGTAAACCAAATTCGCGAGGTTCAGGTGGAAGACCTGCTGGGGCGAGAGCCGGTAAAGGTTGACCTGGAGGGGATTTCCTCCTATGTTACGGGACAGGTTGTCC
>CAYVRD010000107.1:0-8088 GCA_964454195.1 uncultured Clostridia bacterium | reverse complement strand
AACTGGACACCTACAAAATTTGTAATAGGGGCGATGTCTGAATCAAACATTGAAAGACATATTGAAGAACATACCCTCTTTATTGTAGGAGATCGCACAGAGCTACAGATGCAGGCAGTAACCAGAGGAGCGGCATTGTTAATAACTGGTGGGCTTGCACCCTGTCATGATGTGGTGCAAGCAGCAGAGATGAGGGATATTCCCATCTTAGTTTCTGCCTATGATACTTTTGCTGTAACTTCCATAATTAATCGGTCTATTCACAATAGATTAACTGAAAAAGAGTTAATTTTGGTTGAAGATATTATGGTTAAAAAGGTGTATTACTTACATGAAACTGACCTGGTGGCCGACTGGTACAATATGGCTCAAGCTAGTAGCCATAGTCGCTTTCCGGTAGTAGATAGCAATATGAAGGTATTAGGTGTAGTGAGTGCTATTGATGTGGCAGGTGCAAGTCACCATAATCCTATCACTAGTGTGATGACTGCCAATGTACTTACTACAGAGAAGGATACTTCTGTCACCCACTTATCCCGAATTATGGTTTGGGAGGGAGTAGAGATGGTGCCTGTGGTAGAACTGGATAAATTGATAGGTATTGTAAGCCGTAAGGATATTATCGAAGCTTTTCAGGTAATTCAAAAGCAGCCTCATTTTGGGGAAACTGTAGACAATATGATCATTAGTGGCTTTAGGTTAGATTGGCAGGAAGAAAACAAAATCCAAATATCTGGTAAGGCAACTCAGTTTATGTCCAATGAATTTGGCTCGGTTAGTATTGGAAACCTGGTTACGATTATGAACAGTGCAGCATATATTCTGACAAGGAAGCTTCACCGGGTAGATATGCTGACGGAGAATTTTACTCTATACCATTTTGAGCCGGTGGGAGTAGGCCTACAGATACGAGCTAGGGCTCATATAATACACATGGATAAAAAAACCTGTAAAATTGATGCAGAGATATATGTCGATGATAGCATTGTGGCAAAAGGTCTGATTACTACGAGATTGGCAAAAAAGTAGAATCTCTTGTTTCCTCTGGTTTTTTGCGAGAGGCTTGGACATAGATTAATATTTTATCTGAAACTAGAGGTCCGCGGGTTACAGTTAAATAATATTGATCATCCTCTACCTCTACCGTACGCTGGTGAATAATATTGGCTATGAGGACTGGGTCTAAACTGCGCACTTCCTTACCCCATAAATCATCGAGCATCTCCACGATTTTCTTCTCAAGGGAAATCTGAACAAAAGAATCTGAATCCTTCTCACTGTCAAAGGATACAACTATTTGAATATCATTTACTACAAACCGTTGCTTGCTAGCTAAATTATCCTCTAGTTTTTTCATTTGAGTTTCTCGGCTATCTAAGGTAGCCTGCAATTTTTCGTTTTGAAGCATCAAATAATCTATTCGTGCCCCTACTCGCCAGGTAATGAGAGAAGAGCCGACTAATAGACCTATCAAAAATGCGGCTAAGAGCCGCATTTGATTTTTAGTAAACCAAAAGAACTTCAACACATTTAATCACCTATCTTCCCCCAGCCAAGGTTGACAACAGAAACTGGCCTACTTGAGCACCGATAAAAGCGGCCATAATTAACAACAGCTGATTTACTGCATCGATAACCTTTCCCTCAAAAATTCCCGATTCTAAGATTTCAATAGTAGTGAAAGTTCCTCCTATAGCTGCAACCATAGCCCATATTTTAATCTCTCCCGCCACTCTCATCATAATGCGAATAGGAGGCTGTTGAGTTATCAAAGCAGCCAAAGATGCCAACAGGGCAGCACCTAATACTACGCCTAAAGCGGTAAAAAAAACTAGGATAAGCTTATTGGTATAATTATCCATGCAAAAACCTCCGTAATCATGAAGCTAAATTACTTTTTTTAAAAGCATATGTATCTCGGTCTTAGTTCATGTTGCTTAAAAAAAGGATATTTAATTGCAAGTGTGGAAATAGCATTAGACAACAGGCAGGGGGTATCTAACAGTGGAAAACAACTTTGTTCACTTACACGTTCATACTGAATACAGCCTCTTAGATGGCGCTGCCCGCCTTAAGGATCTTATAAAGCAAGTAAAAGCTCTAGGAATGCCAGCCATTGCTATGACTGATCATGGGGTCATGTATGGGGCTATAGATTTCTATAAACTATGTGTAAAAGAAAATATCAAACCAATTATTGGCTGTGAGGTATATGTAGCCCCTAGAAGCAGGCACCATAAAGAAGGACAAAAGGATGACGGTGCCTACCACTTGGTTTTATTAGCTGAAAATATTACAGGCTACAGAAATCTTATGAAGTTGGTTTCCAAGGGTTACTTGGAAGGGTTTTACTATAAGCCCAGGGTAGATAAAGAGCTCTTGGCCCTGCATAAGGAGGGCATTATTGCTCTTAGTGGCTGTATGGCAGGGGAGATATCCCAATATATACTGGCAGGAGAGCAAGAAAAGGCCGAAGAATCTCTACTGTCCTATAAAAATATATTTGGTGAAAGCAATTTTTACCTGGAGCTACAGGATCATGGTTTAGCTGGGCAAAAGGAAATAAATAATCAATTGGCCAAATTAGCTGTTAAGCACCATTTGCAGCTTGTGGCCACCAATGATGTTCACTACATTAAAAGGGAAGATGCTTTTACTCATGATGTATTGCTCTGTGTTCAAACAGGGAAAACAATAGCAGACGATAGAAGATTAACCTTTGAGGTTTCCGAGTTTTATCTAAAGCCCCATGAGGAAATGCAGCGTTTGCTCGGCCACTTTCCCCAGGCTTTGACAAACACCTGGGAAATAGCTAAACGCTGTCAATTAGAATTTAGCTTTAATGAAATACATTTACCCAATTATCAGATTCCCCAATCCTATACCTTAGATACTTACCTGGCAAAGATTTGTCGAGACAAGCTACCAGATAAATATCCCAGCCCGGATAACTCAGTAATAGAGAGACTTGAGTACGAATTAAAGGTTATACAAAACATGGGCTATTCAGGCTACTTTTTGATTGTGCAGGACTTTGTAAGCTATGCCAGAGAAAAAAAAATACTGGTGGGTCCAGGAAGAGGCTCGGCTGCAGGAAGTATAGTGGCCTATATACTAGGAATAACTAACATTGACCCACTAAAATATGATCTGCTTTTTGAGCGATTTCTCAATCCTGAGCGAGTCAGCATGCCGGATATAGATATTGATTTTTGTTTTGAACGACGTGGAGAAGTTATAGATTATGTAGTTCAAAAGTATGGCTCAGATAAGGTGTCTCAGATAATAACCTTTGGAACCATGGCTGCAAAAGCAGCTATCCGAGATGTGGGACGGGCTTTAAATGTCCCCCTAAACGAAGTAAACAGAGTGGCAAAAATGATTCCCAATGAGTTGGGTATAACTATCGAGCGAGCTCTCCAGGTTAGTCCCGAGTTGGTTCAAGCCTGCTCTGCTAGTGGGGAGATCAGCAAGTTAGTTGAAACTGCAAAGGCACTAGAAGGTGTACCTCGACACGCTTCTACCCATGCTGCTGGTGTAGTAATCTCTAAGGAAGAGCTGACTAACTATCTGCCGTTGCAAAAGACTGGTGATGGATTTATAGTTACCCAATTTGCTAAAGAGCAGGTAGAAGAAATAGGTCTTCTAAAAATGGACTTGTTAGGATTGCGAACCTTGACGGTGATTGGCAATTGTTTAGAAATAATTAAAAACAACTATTCTATAGATATAGATATAGATAAAATACCATTAGACTGTCAAAAGGCCTTTGAACTTTTAAGTGGAGGGGACACTATCGGAGTATTTCAGTTGGAGAGCAGCGGCTTGCGCAGCATCTTACGAGAGCTTAAGCCTTCAAGGTTTGAAGATATAATTGCTCTAGTAGCTCTATACCGACCAGGACCCTTGGGCAGTGGCATGGTAGAGGATTTTATTGCTAGAAAACATGGACATAAAGAGGTGGAGTACCTTCACCCAGCCTTAGAGCCTATACTAAAGGATACTTATGGCGTTATTCTATATCAAGAACAGGTTATGAGGATAGCCAATGATTTAGCAGGCTTCACCTTAGGGCAAGCAGATTTGCTCCGGCGTTCTATGGGCAAAAAGAAGCCAGAAATAATTGCTGCTCAAAGGGCTAGCTTTGTGGAAGGTGCTGTGACCAATCAAATTCCTGCTAGGGTGGCTGAGCAGACCTTTGATTTAATGGAGCATTTTGCAGGTTATGGATTCAACAAATCCCATAGTGCCGCATATGCCTTGATAGCGTATCAGACAGCATACTTAAAGGCCCATTATTCAGTAGAATATATGGCTGCTTTACTGACTAGCATTATGGATCATAGTGACAAGGTTTCTTTTTATATACGAGCTTGTATTGAACAAGGGATTAAAATTCTGCCTCCCGATGTAAATGAGAGCTACGAAGAATTTACAGCTGTAAAAGGAAAGGTGCGCTTTGGCTTAGTAGCTGTAAAAAATGTAGGCAAGAACGCTATCAAGGCCATTATCAAGGCCAGGGATGAGGGAGGCCCTTTTAAGAGCCTTCAGGACTTTTGTGAACGGGTTGATTTAAAGGTAATTAATAAGAGGATGATGGAAAGTCTTATCTGGTGTGGTGCATTTTCCTGCACTGGATTAAATAGATCCCAGCTCCTCTTAATATTAGACCAGTGTTTAGAATTGGGACAACAAATAAATGATGATAGGGCAAATGGACAAATATCCCTCTTTGATATAGACGAAGCCTTGGGAGCTAAAAGTCTGATTTTAGTGCCAGAGGAGCCAGAGTTTTCCCACAAGCTGCTTTTAGCCAAGGAAAAGGAAATAATTGGATTCTATGTAAGCGGACATCCTTTAGATGATTATCAGGCTAACTTAGCTAAGATGAAACTTGATAGGGCTGGTAGCCTAGAGGATAAACAGGATGGTTCTCGAATAAAGCTAGCGGGAATAATCTCCGATTTGCGCATCAGTGTAACTCGCAGAGGAGAAAAAATGGCCTATCTCACCTTAGAAGACCTAACTGGCAGTGTTGAGGTACTAGTATTTCCAAAGACTTTTCAGAACAGTATTCAGATGCTACAAGATGATTATTTAATACTGCTAGAAGGTCGGTTAAATTCACAAGAGGATGAAATGAAAATATTTGCTGAAACTATAAAAAGCTTAGATGCTGTAGTTGGGGACATCAATGAAAGCGCTAAATCGACGGAGAGCTTGTATATTCGAGTAAAGGGAGCAGAAAATCAAACAGAGCAACTCATTCGTCAGGAATTGAAAAAAAGCCCAGGAAGATCTCGGGTATATGTGGTTTATAAGGATTCGCGAAAAGTAGTATTACTTAATCAAGAGCTCTGGGTGGATTTAGAAGGTGGAGATATTCTTGAGCAGTTAGAAAATATGTTTGGTAAAGAAAACGTATGCGTTAAATAAGGAGGGGGATTAATGAAGATAGCTGTATATCCCGGTACCTTTGATCCGGTAACTAATGGTCACCTGGACATTATTACAAGGGCCGCAGTATTATTTGACCAGCTGATAATAGCAGTAGCTAAAGAAAACTATAAAAACAACCTGTTTGATCTCAATGAACGCTTAGAGCTGCTACAGCAGGTAGTTGCAGATGTGCCCAATGTAAAAGTGGAGACCTTTGATGGCTTATTGATTAATTATGTTAATGCTCAAGGGGCCCAAGCAGTCATTCGGGGCTTGCGGGCGGTGTCAGACTTTGAGTTTGAGTTTCAGTTGGCTCTAATGAATAAAAAATTAAAC
This sequence comes from uncultured Clostridia bacterium, assembly GCA_964454195.1. GTDB lineage: Bacteria > Bacillota > Desulfitisporia > Desulfitisporales > JAWSUQ01 > CAYVRD01. The sequence continues at coordinate 2,313 of CAYVRD010000107.1, read as the reverse complement.
GAAAATATAGAGACGGTATTTTTAATGACTGCAAGTGAATATTCTTTTATCAGTTCAAGTATAATTAAACAAGTTGCTTCACTAGGAGGAAGCGTTTGTGGGTTAGTGCCGCAAGTAGTTAGTAATGCCCTAGTGAAAAAATACCAGTCAAACCAGTAAAAGCCTTGATAATACTATGCTTAAGGCCTTATGATTATTGCATTGTCTAGAGGGATATGATATTATTAATGTGATTTTTGGTAACAATATGAAAGAGGTGTACATTAGCTATGGAAGTTGCCTTACAGGGTGAGTACTTAGTAATAAAGGCGTTAGAAAACGGAGTAACCATTATCGGGCTTACTAGAGGGAAGGATACAAAATTTCATCATTCGGAGAAACTTGATCGGGGTGAAGTGATGATTGCCCAGTTTACAGAGCATACCTCTGCAATGAAAATAAGAGGCAAGGCAAAAATATATACTAAGCATGGTGAGATTGAATCGGGCGAGTAGCTACTCATGGTAAATATCCAGGTGCCATATCCTGGATATATTAATATATATGAGTGTTTAAGATAGACAAATAACTGGTATATAAAAAAAGGGGGCACCTAAAGCGATGTGGACAGTTGTTTATATTGCTTCTAACCGGACAATTGGAGAGATGCTAAAATCAGTACTTGAAAACGAAGGAATACTTGTAATGCTTCGTTCAATTGATACTCCCCATTTTGGCGAATCTAGCTCTGTAGAGATATTAGTGCCTGAATCTGAAGTTGAGGAAGCCCATGAAATACTTTCTGAAGCTATAAGATAAAATAAGTAGGGAGCTAAAGGGGAAAGAGTAGGTGAAAATATTTTGTTAAAAAAGTTCTTTAATAAGCCCAAATATGTTACAGTAGTTCCTTCAGAATCCCCAGCTAAAAATCAGCAACAGGTAGAAACTAAGGATACTAGCGATAATATTTGGTCCAAATGCAATGAATGTGGAGAAATAATATTTAATAAGGAACTGGAAAACCATTTAAAAGTATGTACAAAATGCAATTATCACTTTAGATTAACTTCAAATGAACGTATAAATATTATTGCTGATGAGAACAGCTTTGTTTCTTTTAACGATGACATTAGTGCTGAGAACAAGTTACAATTTCCAGGCTATGATGAAAAGCTAGCTCGAGAACAGGAAAAGACAGGTTTAAAAGATGCCTTAGTTACGGGAACAGCCAGTATTTGTGGCAATTCATGTGTACTAGCTATATTAGATCCTAATTTTTTTATGGGCAGCATGGGAGCTGTAGTTGGTGAAAAATTCATTTTAGCAGTAGAAAAGGCAGTTGAAAACAAGCTACCCTTAGTTGTATTTTCAGCATCGGGAGGAGCTCGAATGCAGGAGGGGTTGTTTTCTTTAATGCAGATGGCTAGAACAAGCGCAGCTTTAAATAAGCTAAGTGATGCTAAATTGCTCTATATCTCTGTTTGTACAGATTATAACACTGGTGGTGTAACAGCAAGCTTTGCTTCATTGGGTGATATAATAATTGGTGAAGAAAAAGCCTTGATTGGCTTTGCTGGACCAAGGGTTATCGAGCAAACAATTAGACAAAAATTACCTACCGGCTTTCAACGAGCTGAGTTTTTGCTTGAACATGGACTACTTGACATGGTGGTGTCAAGACAGCAGATGAAGTCTACACTAGCTAAAATCCTTGCACTGCATGGTGATGGAGGTCCGATAGATAATGTCTAATATGTATTTGGATTTTGAAAAGCCGATTATAGAGCTAGAGGGAAAAATAAATGAGCTTAGGCTATTTGCAGATGATAAGGGTATAGATCTATCTGAAGAGATAAATACTTTAGAGAATAAGGTTCAAATGCTTAAGCAAGAAATCTATGGCAACCTAACTGCTTGGCAGAGGGCGCAAATTGCTAGACATATGCAGCGACCTACCACTCTTGATTACATAGAGCGTATTTTTGAGGACTTTATAGTATTACATGGAGACAGACTTTTTAAAGATGACAAGGCAATTATAGGTGGAATCGCTAGACTTGGGGACAAACCTGTAACAATAATAGGTCACATGAAGGGAAAGGACACCAAAGAGAATATATCAAGAAACTTTGGTATGCCTCATCCTGAAGGCTATAGAAAAGCCTTGCGATTGATGGAGCAGGCGGATAAATTTGGTAGGCCTATTATATGTTTTATTGATACTCCTGGAGCATATTGTGGTTTAGGAGCAGAGGAACGAGGTCAAGGGATTGCCATAGCTGAGAATCTTCAGAAAATGGCTTGCTTAAAAGTACCCATTATTTCAATAGTTAT
>CAYVRD010000106.1:0-8134 GCA_964454195.1 uncultured Clostridia bacterium | reverse complement strand
ACTACTGCCTATGCATTGATGATGAGTGCCTTGGTTTCAGAAATCGTGCTGGTGGACATAAATGAAGATCTAGCCCGGGGAGAAGCCTTAGATTTGAGTCACAGTGCTGCCTTTGTATCACCAGTTAGAGTAAGAGCTGGGGGATATGAAGACTGTGCAGGCGCCAGCATAGTAGTCATTACAGCTGGAGTAAACCAAAGACCAGGAGAGACTAGGCTTGACCTAATCAACAAAAACATTGCCATATATCAGGAGATTCTTCCTAAGATACTTAAATACTGCCCGGATAGTATTTATCTTATAGTATCTAATCCAGTAGATATCCTTACCTACATAACGGTTAACATCACTGGGCTGCCCACTGAACGGGTTATTGGATCAGGCACAGTACTAGATACCTCTAGATTTCGTTATTTATTAAGTGAGCATTGTGATGTGGACCCTAGAAACATTCATGCCTATGTGGTAGGAGAACATGGGGATACAGAGGTGCCTGTGTGGAGCTTGGCAAATGTGGGAGGAGTTCCACTAGAGACCTTTTGTAAGTTAAAGGAACTAACTTATACACCCCAGTGGCAAAGTGAGATAAGTACTCAAGTCAGACGCGCTGCTTACGAGATAATAGACCTTAAAGGCTCTACCTACTATGCAGTTGGCTTGGCATTGGTGAGAATAATACAGACTATTCTTAGGGATGAAAGAGCACTGCTGACTGTATCTACACCATTACAAGGGTTTCACGGTATTTACGATGTAGCTTTAAGTCTTCCTGCTATTTTAGGGAGAAGTGGAATCAGCCAAGTCTTACCAATGCCACTTAACGATCAAGAGGAAGAACAATTACAGCATTCGGCTGCTACTTTAAAAGAGGCAATTAAAAACTCAAAACTGTAAGTAATATGTAATAGAATATACCCCTATAACAAAAATATAGCTAGCCAAGGGCTAGCTCTTTTGTTATTATTAGATTAAATATAAATATAAAAGATAATACACATCATCACAAAATAAACTTAATTATCGCACTTTTCGTGATTAAACAGGAATTCTGTAATGTATATCGTATTATATATCTGTTTAATTTATCTTAAATTTGAGCAAGCATAGCATCATTTGTGCGAAAATTTAGTTTATTAAAAAGAAAAAAACTACTTTCACAGAACTAAAATGCTATTTATATGTATATTTAATCAGGAGGGGAAGATATGAGTAAGGAGAAACAGTTTGAGCTTGAAAAAAGCGTCACAAGAAGAAAATTCTTGAAAATGATGTCTGTTGCTGGACTGGCAGGTACATCTGCCACTATGTCCGGCTGTCTCATCAGAGAGGAGCAGCCTGATGGGAAGGGTTGGTTACCTGCCCAGTATCGGGTAGCAGGCAACTGGCCTGTACAGGCAAGGGGAAGAATAGCTATTGACCCAAATAGTCCTTCCTTATGCAGAAACGACCGCAAGTGTATTCTCTGTGGTCAATGTATTGAGGTCTGTAGAGCCTCTCAAAGTGTCTTTGGTTACTATGAGCTGCCGTTGAAAGATGATTATGTATGTGTAAACTGTGGACAGTGTACCCTTTGGTGTCCATCTGCAGCAATCCAAGAAAAATCCGACATAGAATATGTCAAGCAAGCTTTAGCTGATCCAGACAAAGTAGTAGTAGTGCAAACAGCACCTGCAACTAGAGTTGGTCTAGGAGAAGAATTTGGCATGCCTGCTGGAACATGGGTACAGGGACAGCAAGTTGCTGGACTGAGACAATTAGGCTTTGACAAGGTGTTTGACACACTTTTTACTGCTGACTTGACAATTATGGAGGAAGGCACAGAGCTAATCCAAAGAATGACTGGTCAAAATAAACATGGAGAATTGCCTCAAATAACCTCTTGCTGCCCTGGATGGGTTAAATTCTGTGAATATTTTTATCCTGATTTACTTGATCACTTATCTACTGCAAAATCACCACAGCAGATGTTTGGTGCCCTTGCAAAAACCTATTTTGCAGAAAAAAATAATATTGATCCAAAAAAGATTGTCTCTGTATCAATAATGCCCTGTACTGCTAAGAAATTCGAGGCTAGCAGACCTGAGGTGAATGATGCTGGAGAATTTATGAATGTAGAAAATATTCACGACGTAGATGCAGTGCTTACTACTCGGGAGCTAGCTAGACTGTTAAAGGAATCAGGAATTGACTTAACCCAATTGCCAGAAGAAGAGTATGATTCTTTAATGTCTGAGGGATCTGGCGGCGGCCTAATATTTGGTCGTACTGGTGGTGTTATGCAAGCAGCTATCAGATCAGCATACTTCCTACTAACAGGAGAGCAGTGTCCAGAAGAAGCCTTTAACCTAAAAGCTATTGACGGCCTTGACCATATGAAAGAAGCTACAATTGATATTCCAGGGGTAGGACCATTGCGGGTTGCTGTTGTGCACGGATTAGGAAATGCTAGAACCTTAATGGAAGCAGTTCGTCGCAATGAAGCGCCGTACCACTTTATCGAAATAATGGCCTGTGAGGGTGGGTGTATTTCTGGAGGAGGACAGCCTCGTACTGCAGTTCCACCATCTAATGATGTGCGGGGAATAAGACTTGCTGGATTAAACAAAAAGGACAAATCACTTAAGCTTAGAGAGAGCCATGAAAATAGAGAGATATTGGAGCTATATGAAAACTATCTTGAGCGGCCTATGAGTCCAAAGGCATATAAGCTGTTACACACAAAGTATGTATCTCGTGAAAACAATTTAAATGCAAAGCGTTTAGTATAGACAAAGGAAAGTAGAGGTGAATAAAAATGGGAAAAGGTGTATTGACTGATATTACAAAATGTATTGGGTGTGGAAGCTGTGTGGTTGCCTGTAAGCTATGGAATGACCGCCGGTTTGATGATGAAAATCCAGGACAATCAGATAACCCAAGCTTAACTGATCACAACTGGACAATAGTTAGAAACAATTTAGTCAATAAGGACGGTAGGGAAGTGCTGCGATTCGCTAAAAAACAGTGCTTACACTGTATAGATCCGGCCTGTTCTGCAGTATGTTTTTCTAAATCATTTAGAATTGAAGATGGGGCAGTATTATATAACCCTAAACTCTGCGTTGGTTGCCGTTACTGTATGCTAGCCTGTCCCTTTGATGTGCCAAAGTATGAGTGGGAAAAGGTATTGCCTTCAGTTACTAAGTGTCAGTTGTGTTACTCTAAAACATCTAACGGAGAGGCGCTGGCTTGTAGCGGAGTATGTCCTACAGACGCAATAATATTTGGTGATCGGGAAGAGTTATTAGAAAAAGCTCATGCTACTATTAAGAATAATCCGTCTTATGTGGATCATGTTTATGGAGAGCACGAAGCAGGTGGTACTAACTGGTTGTATATTTCAGATGTACCTTTTGAACAGCTTGGCTTTAAAACAAACGTAACTACAAGACCTCTGCCCCACTATATTAGCGACTTTACCAAATGGGTACCCCATATGTTTATCGGAGGGGGCGCTTTATTGGCAGGCTTATCCTTCTATACTAAGAGAAAGCACGAAGTAAGCGAGAAAAGCAAGCAGGAAAATAAGAAAAACAGTTAAATAGACTAAACTGAGAAATGAGGGATGGAAGAACATGGATAGTGAAAAGTGGATATTTAGGATAACCCCTGCAAGGATAGTCCTTTTACTGATTACCTTAGCAGGTGTGGCGCTAGCCATATATCGACTGGCTTTTGGCTTAGGAGTAACAACAAATCTTAATGATCATTGGCCATGGGGACTCTGGATTATTTTGGACCTTTCCGCAGTAGCCTTAGCTGGTGCTGGATATAGTATGGCAGTACTGTCTCATATACTGCATATAAAAGATTTTAGCACATTAGCCCGTAGAGGAATGTTAATATCTCTTCTACTCTATGTATATGCACTATTTACTCTTATATTAGAAGTAGGAAGATGGGACAATGTATACCGCCCGTTAATTTCATGGGGATATCACTCTCCATTATTTGAGGTATATGTGGCAATCTTCCTCTATATGATAATTCAAATCTTTGAATTTGGAGAAGTAGTAACAGAAAAGGTGTTTAAACCATTAAACAAAATAATTGCTGTTACTTTACCGGTAGTATTTTTCTTGGGAGCTTTAATTCCCTTTGGTCACCAGGCGTCGCTAGGTGCCATATACCTAGTTATGCCAGATAAGCTAAATGCTCTTTGGTATTCCTCTAACTTACCCTGGTTTTTCTTGATTACATCCTTTTATATAGGACCGGCGATGGTGCTTTTAGACACCTTGTGGTCTAAGAAGGCTTACGACTATAAGCCTGATTACAAGGCTTTAGTAAAGCTAGCTAGAGTATCTGGATACATCATGCTATTGTATTTTGTTTGGAAAGTGTTTGATGTTTCAAGAATGGGTGCCCTTTCTACAGCCTTTGCTGGGGGCTTTATCGGCAACATGTTCTTATTAGAAATGGTTGCAGGCATATTGATACCTGTGATAATATGCTTATCGCCAATGATCAAAACTACAGCAGGTATGGTTAGCTTTGCCGTATTAAGTGTGGCGGGTATTATTTTAAATCGTTTCAATGTGGTTTATACAGGAATGTTTGAAGCACTAGGAGGCAGCTACGCGCCAAACTATGTTGAGTGGATAATTAGTATTGGTCTGTTGACAATGGTAATGTTGGCTTATCTATACATTGTTGAGAACTTTAACATTTACTCCTACGCAACTCAAAAAGAGAACGGACACGTTGAAGAAGTGTTTAGTCCTGCTAGAATACCAAATAACACCGAAACTGTACCAACCTACAGTGGCAAGTAGTAAAATATAAGTAGAAAAGAAAAAAGACAGCTGTCAATCGAGACAGCTGTCTTTTTTTCTTATGTTAAACCAATAGACTATTTCTATTTGTGGCAACTATTAGGCTAGAGGTATTGTAAGGTAAAAGGATACGCCATGATTTTGGTTCTCAGCTCTAATTTCAGCCTGATGCAAGTTGACTATTCTATAAACAATGGCAAGTCCTAAACCAAACTCCCCCTTATAGCCCTTATTAAACTTATTAAAAAGGGTTTCTGAGGTAGAATCCTCTATAGACGGACCATCATTCCAAATATGTAAAATGGCTGCATTACTCTCTTGGGAGGGCTGTAAGGATATTATTATGTTGCTTCTGGCATAGCGAACCTGGTTATCCAGCAGGTTTTCCATGCAAATGCTCCATTGCTCCAGATCTCCGTAAATATTTAAAGTAGAAATATCTAGACTCCACTCTAAATCACCCCTTTGCCAACGAAACCTATCTACCGCATCTTGGACTAACTGGGCCAGTGGTATCAGTTGGCGACTAGGAGCGTGGGTTGCTAAATAATCTAGCTTTGTCAGGTAGAGCAAATTGCGAATGCGTTTTTCAAGTCGTGCTGCCTCTTCGTCAATTACTTGAACCGAATCAGAAATACTTCCCTTTGGATAAATACCATCACTGATAGCTTGGGTGTAGCTACGGATAACCATAACAGGAGTTTTTAACTCATGGGAAATATGCTGTAAAAATGACTGCTGGGCTTCATCCTGCAATAGCAACTGGTTTCTTAACTGCTCAATAGATTGACCAAGCCTTCCTATCTCGTCCTCTCTTTGGAGTAAGATAGGCTCCTGCCAATCTCTGTGGGCTAACCTCTCTACTTTTTTCTCCAATAACACCAACGGCTTAGAAAGGTACCTGGCTAAGGCCAAGGATGGTATCCAGCTTAATAAAAAAGAAAGAAAGGTAATAGGGACTAGCTTTTTTAACAAGGTCTGTACCAAATCCTCCCGATAGGTGTCCCACATATAAGAAATTAACAAAACGTTTTTGCCCGCAAAGACCTCCTTGGAAATTACATAGAACATTTTTCTGTCGCCTATAATGTGGGAATATCTAGCAGAATCCGCATTCTGAGTATTAGCTTGAGCTAAAACTCTTTCAATAAAGTCAATAGGTAGACGAGGCGCAAATACTTCGTTGGTATCCCTAATAATTAGGATATGATCTACAGTGCGCATATTTTGATGATGCTGTCTTCTATTGGGATGAAGAATATTCTGGCGCCAAGATTCGCTAGAGGAATCATGGGAATAACGACTAAGATGTTGCGTCTGGGCACTTTCAATAGTGGAATAAATTTCTTTGGTAAAGAAATCTCTCAGGGCCCAGGGAAATAAAATACTCAATAGCAGGGAGATGCAAAGGGTAATAGCAGCAAAGACTAACCATATTTGAACAGATAGGGGAAGATTTTTCATAGCTTCACCATTCGGTAGCCATACCCATACATTGTCTCAATGCGCAGCAGCTCCATTTTTTTTCTCAGGCGTCTTACCAAATCATCAACCACCCGGTCAGTGCCAAAATAATCATCGCCCCAAACATGATTTAAAATTTGCTCCCTTGACAATGCACGCCCCTGATTTTTAGCAAAATATATCAGCAAATCGAATTCCTTTGATGTCAAATCCAGCTCTTGGCTGTTTAAAGAGACAATTCTACTGTCCTCATTTAGCAAATAGGGGTAGATAGCTTTAGTAGGGTTATCTGAAGGGTAGGAACGCTCCAGCAACCTTGTAGCTCGTATTACCAGCTCTCTAGGAAGGAATGGCTTAGCTAAATAGTCATCACTACCCAGCTCTAGGCCAATAACCCGGTCTATATCAGCATCTCTGGCAGAGATAAAGATTACTGGTACCTGAGGTGACGTAGCTTTGATTTTTTTTATAACCTGATAGCCGTCTATGTCGGGAAGCATTACATCTAGTATCCACAAATCAGGTGGAGGATTAAGATGGGTTAAGGCATCTGTCCCCGTAAGAAAAGACCTAATCATCCATCCCTCTTTTTCCAAATAAGAAGCTAGCACTAAATTAAGATTGTGATCATCTTCCACTAAGTTTATAGTAAAGGACATGCTTATCTATCCCCCCCTTTATTCTATTATTATAACAAAAAGGACGTGCTATTCCATCACGTCCTTTCTAAATAAAAGCAATTCAAACAATAGGTATACTTTTTTTACTGTAGAATATTTGGCTTAGCACCAAAACCTTGACCTTTATTGAAACCGCCTTTTCTGCCCATAAAATTGCAATCCCTGGGCATATTCTCCTGCGTAGACGCTCGATTCAGCTGACAGCTTGAACCCCTTTGACCTTGATTTAGTCGTTGAGGCATTCCTTCCGGGAACAATTCACTCATTTTTTCCTTTGCCTGGTCAGGAGTCAAATTTCCTGCTCGAAGCTCTTCTTTTAGCTTACTTATAGCAGTCTTTTGTTCCTGGGTTAAGAAGGTACAGTTTTCTGTGTTCATCATTCTAGGTCCTTTACGCCACATTTTTTCGCTGTCAATTTTACTCATCTTAGCTGCAAAAAATGGTCGCAGTCCATCATTAGCCTTAGCGTCATTAGCTACTACTGTACTATCTGCAAAAACAGCTGTAGAGGCTAAAAGAGATAGAGCTAGAGCTACAGGTATTACTTTAGACATCCAGTTCATTTAATCACTACCTTTCCTCTAAAAGATATATAAATTGTTGAGTACTTCATCTCCTATATTATCAGCTAAAATTATGTAAGAAATATCATAGAATTATGGGAAATTGTGAAAAGCGCTTAATAAGTCTCAGTCAATGAGTTTCTTTATGCTAGTAAGCACCTGATCCAGGTCAAAGGGTTTTCTAATAAGAATTTGATAGCTATTAAAGTCGGGACAATCGATTAGCTCCAGCTCACTGCCTGTGACCACTATCACAGGCAGAATAGAAGAGAGCTCCTTCCTGACTTTATCTATAACCTGCTTGCCGCTTATTCCAGGCATATTCATATCTACAATTACTAAATCCACGGTGGCAGAGCTTAAAATAGCTAGGCCTTCATGGCCGTTAGGCGCGGTGAGAACATGGTAGCCCTCATCAGTAAGCAACTCCTCAAGTATCATCACTATGGCCGGTTCATCCTCAATTATCAAAATATTTTTCATCTCCCATTGTCCCCCTTAATATTAATGAAAAGCTACGTCTATTTGATGTAGGAAAATTCTGCACCAATCTAATAGTTTCCTCCAAAAGAAAGAAGTAAAGCTAAGTTAATTAAGGTATTTTTATTGACAA
>CAYVRD010000105.1:0-8157 GCA_964454195.1 uncultured Clostridia bacterium | reverse complement strand
TGCACTGGTAGTAAGCCTTGAAGGCGTTGTAGCAGTTCTCCTTGTAGCTGCCTGATATTCAAAATTAGCTCTAGGCGTAAATGGTCTGCGGAAAAATACATGTCCTTTAAAGCTAATTGATCATCCTCTAATAGAATAGGTAGGTGAAGCTGGCTAGTCTGGGGATATATCCTAACAAATGCCGAGTTTTCTTGACTAGCTTGCTGTCGGGCTAGCCAATTTAGCAGCCAGTCTCTTGTGCTAGCAGATAGCTTATAACGACCTAAAAGAATTTCCTCAATTTGAAAGATAGCAGTATTTTCCTGGTAGCTTAGCTTGAAATAGCTGCTAAGGCTTACAGGGGGGAAGGTGGCAACCTGTACAGCCAGCTCTAATTTACCTAAATCCTCGTGGATGGAAAAACTACTCCCTACCAGCCTAATTCCCTCGGGAAGCACTAGGCTGCTAAGCCAGGATTTAACTAGAGGATCTACCTCTGAGGAATTTATAGTCACAGATAGCTGATTGGAATTTCGACTGAGAGCATCCAGTGCTTGCTTTGCTAGCCGCAAACGCAGGTTAGTCTGTACCTGAGCTATTTCCTCCTGAGTTACATCTAACCGATTTTTACTTACATTAAAGCTAGGCTGAAGATAATAGCTAGCACCCCAATAGACAATTGCTAGAAGTAGGGCCAGTAGTATTATTTTCTGAATCAATCCTCTTATTAAGCTCATGGGTCTCCTCCTTTTACCTAATAATATATTATATCTCATTGAGTTAATTTTCAGAAAGGAAATTTTTCTGAGGAGGAGAAGATATTTTAGATAGAGAATGGTTTATAAAAAAGATTCATAAAGGCAGGGATGAAGGGTGGAGCAAATTGAAATAGTGGACAGTAGCTGGCCTGCAATTCAAGCAGACCAAACAATCTACCAAGCCATTGAGCTGTTAAACAATAGGGGCTTGGATTATCTGCCGGTTTTAGCTGGTGAGAAGCTGGTGGGAGAGCTGGTGCTATCCTCTATGGTGCGCTCCACCTTGATGGATATCAGAGACGTAGAGGTAAAGCATATCATGCAGCCGCCTAAACTGGTGCTGGTCCAGGAGGGGCAGTGGCCAAGCTGGGCTCAAAAGGTAGCGAGCCTGACTCCGGTAATAGACGACAATCAGCGTTATGTGGGGATAACTTCACCAGATCTTATCAATAAAGGCTTTGCCAAGATGCTAAAATTTCACCTAGAGCGCTTTCGTGCAGTATTAGATTGTACCCACAATGGAATAATGGCCATAGATAACCAAGGTAAGCTTACCATATTTAATCGAGCAGCGGGCAAGGTTTTAAATCTGGTGCCAGAAGAGGTGATAGGACAGCCTGCTGATAGTCTGTTTCCCACTACGGGACTATTGGATGTGGTGCGAACAGGGCAAGCCCAATACAGCAGACAGATTAGTCATGGAAGCCGGGTTTTTATATCAAACCGTACCCCTATTATCTACGAAGGGGAAATAGTTGGAGCGGTGGCAGTGTTTCAAGACGTATCTGAGCTAACTAGAGTTTCCCAGCAGCTTGATGTTGTAAAAGAGCTAAATGAAGAGCTGGATGCTATTATTCAATACTCGCACGATGGAATATGTATTACTGACAACCAAGGACTTATTTTGCGCCTAAATCCCGCCTTTCAAAGAGTGACAGGCTTGGATGGGGACAAGTACTTGGGTAAAAAGCTAAAGGATTTATTGGAGCAGGGAATAATGGACAACTCGGCCACTCTCAAGGTTTTAGAAAAGGGAGAGCCGGCAACAGTAATGCAAACCTTTAATACAGGCAAGCATACTATTTCCACTGCCTATCCCATATTTGGCGAAGCAGGAGCAATTGCCCGGGTCGTTACCAACATTCGAGATGTGACTGAGCTGAACTTACTCCGAGAGGAGCTAGAGCATACAAGGCTATTGACCTCCAAGTATCAGCTAGAGCTCTCCAAGCTAAGGAAGGAAAATAGTGCTACTAGAGCTGGGATTATAGGGCATAGTGAGGCAATTAGCCATGTGCTGGACTTGGCATTAAGGGTAGCTGGAGTGGATACCACTGTATTGCTTTTAGGTGAATCGGGAGTGGGCAAGGAAAAAATTGCTCAAATAATCCATCAGCACAGCTTGCGCAAGGACAAGGGCTCTTTTGTGGAGTTGAACTGTGGGGCTATACCCAAGGAGCTATTGGAATCAGAGCTTTTTGGCTATGAAGGCGGTGCCTTTACTGGAGCTAAGAAGGAAGGGAAGCTAGGCTATTTTGAGCTAGCTAATCATGGAACCCTATTTCTTGACGAGATTGCTGATTTGCCTATGGAGCTCCAGGTAAAGCTGCTGCGGGTACTGCAGGAGCAGGAGCTGGTAAGGCTGGGAGGTCAGAAGCCGATAAAAATTGATGTGCGCATTATTGCAGCTACCAACAGGGATTTGGAGGCAATGGTAGCCGAAGGGCAATTTAGAAAGGACTTATACTATCGACTTCATGTTGTACCCATCTCTATCCCACCTCTGCGACAGCGTCCAGAGGATATTGCCCCTTTGCTGATTCACTACTTAAGTCAGTACAACAACCGCTACAATATGAAGAAACAGTTTTCTCAAGCTACCATAGAAGTATTAGAAAAATATGATTGGCCGGGCAATGTGCGAGAGCTGGTGAATCTGGTGGAGCGCTTGGTAGTTATCAGTCCGGGAGATAGCTTGACGGTAGAAATGTTGCCCCGGTCTATTAGGGAGAAGGTAGCCAATGGGTGGGAGCAGCGCCCCCAGCCCCCAGAAGAATTAGCAAGAAATTTAACAAATAGCCAAAATATGGATTTTAACTGGGAAACAGCTTTTGAAAAAACTACCCTAAAAGAGGCGCAAGAAATACTTGAAAGCAAGATGCTCCAATGGGCCTTGGACCAAACCAGCACCTATCAGGAAGGGGCCGATTTGTTGGGGATAAGTATTGCTACCTTCAATAGAAAGCTGGAGCGCTATGGCTTGCAGAAAAGAAAGCAAAAATATCAATTATGATACAAATATCACTAATGATACAAAAATTGATGTCATTAGTGATATTTTTTATTGGGATTGACTATCATGTTTTCCCCGAAAGCCTTTATTTGCCCTTTTGTAAACGGACTTGGTTGTTGGCATGGTTTTTGCTATTATTAAATACTATCTACTAAGCTTACAAACTTGATTTGCTAGAGGAGGGACGGATAGAATGCTGGGAATAGCAGATGTTTCTATAGTAGCAGCATATGTATTGGCTATCTTAAGTGGTGTCATATGCTTAGCTTACGGGGTATTAAACTGGAATAGCTATGAATAAAAATTTCAGACTTAAAGGGGAATAAATATGAGCATTACATATATTGTCTTATTAATTTATTTAAGTATTATTGGCCTACTAGGCTGGTATGCTTATCGAGGTACAAATTCTGACAAGGATTACCTGCTGGCTGGGGGAGAGGTGCATCCTTATTTGATGGCCATGGCCTATGGTTCAACCTTCATTAGTACTGCGGCAATTGTGGGATTTGGTGGTGCTGCAAGCCTATACGGCATGGGGATTTTATGGCTGACTGTGCTAAACATATTTGTAGGAATTTTTATTGCCTTTGTGTTCTACGGCAAAAGAACTAGAGCCATGAGCAAAAATCTAGGTGTAGCTACCTTTCCTGAGCTGTTGGCAAAGCGTTTTCAGTCTAAAGGAATTCAGAGAGCTGTAGCCTTGATAATATTTGTCACCATGCCCCTCTATGCTGCTGCAGTGATGATTGGGGCGGCTCGCTTTATGGAGCAAATACTGGGAGTAGATTATAAATTGGCTCTGCTGGTGTTTACAGTTATTGTAGGTATTTACGTGATGACCGGAGGATTAAAGGGAGTCTATTATGCTGATGCATTTCAAGGTACCATCATGTTTGTGGGAATGGCAATTCTCATCTATATCACCTATGCAAATCTAGGGGGTATATCTGCTGCCCATCAAGCTTTAACTGATATGAAGGAATTAGTTCCGGAAAGCCTTATTGCCCAGGGGCACAGGGGCTGGACAGCTATGCCTGCCTTTGGCTCAGAAATGTGGCTAGTTTTAGTTAGTACCATTGTGATGGGGGTAGGAATTGGCGTTTTAGCCCAGCCCCAGTTGGCTGTGAGGTATATGACGGTAAAGACTAATCGAGAAATAAATAGGGCTGTAGCTATTGGTGGAGTATTTATTCTGTTTATGACGGGAGTAGCGATGACGGTAGGAGCCCTTACTAACGTATACTTTTTTCAGACATCGGGACAAATCTCTTTGCAGGCAGTCATAAATCCCGTTACCAACACGCCAAATATCGACAGCATTATACCCTTGTATATCAATCAAGCCTTGCCCCAATGGTTTTCCACTGTGTTTATGCTGGTGCTGGTAAGTGCAGCCATGTCTACATTAAGTGGGCAATTCCACGTAATGGGAACTTCCTTGAGCAGAGACCTATTCCAAGGAATATCAAAAAATACAAGTCACAAAAATAACATGCTGGTGCACAGATTAGGACTAGTAGTAGCCCTATTGCTAACCCTAGTGCTAGGGTACAAATTGCCAGGCAATATTATTGCCATAGCTACAGCAATTTTCTTTGGACTATGTGCCAGCACCTTTCTGCCTACCTATACTGCTGCCCTGTTTTGGAAGGGAGCTACCAAGGCGGGAGCTGTGGCCAGTATTTCTGTAGGACTAATAGTTACCATAGGGATGTATTTATTTACCCATGCCAAGGAAGCCAAAGCCCTAGGTGTTAGTCAACTGTTATTCGGCAGACCGGTTTTAGTAGAATTTCCTTGGACAGTAATAGATCCAATACTAATAGGGTTGCCAGTATCTGCTGTTACCTTAGTTGCAGTTAGTCTAGCTACCAGAGCCTTGCCGAGCTATCATGTGGCCACTTGTTTTTCTGGAATAGGCTGTAAGGATGAGCAGCTACTAATGGATCCGGCATTGCAGCCAGTAGCATCTAAATAGTATATTAAAGCGTCGATTGAGTAGAATCAATCGACGCTTTTTTTAAACGTAAATGTAGTTGACGATGCCTAAAATAAATACATAGATGGCAAATAGGGTCAGCTTGCTTTGCTTGACAAAGTAGATTAGCCACTTGATTCCTAAAATAGCGGAGAAAAAAGAGGCAGCAAAAGCGGCCAGCAGCACCGTGGGTTGAGCAGCAAAGAAGTCGCTACCTAGCTGGGGAATATATAGGACGCTGGAGCCTAAAATAACAGGGATGGATAGGATAAAGGAGTAGCGAATAGCAGTTTCCTTTGCCAAGCCGCTAAATAGAGCAGCAACAAGAGTGGCTCCTGATCTAGAAATACCAGGAATTACAGCCAAAGTCTGGGCTAAACCAACTATGATGGCATCCTTGTAGGTCATATCCCCTTCCCGACGGGTTCCGTAGCGATTCATTTTTTCAACTAAAATGAGAAAAAAACCAGTGATAAAAAGGGAAACTGTGATTACAGATGAGGATTTTAAAGCATCACCCATAGCTCTTTCTAGCATAACTCCTAAAGACCCAGTGATAAAAGTGGCTAGCAAAAGAAGCAAACCAAATTTAAACATCACAAAGTCCTCTTGCTGGCGCTTAAGTGGATACCGAATAAAGCAAATTATAATCTTGTAGATATCCTGCCAAAAAAATATGATTACTGCCAACAGAGAGGCAAAATGCAAAAATACTTCAAAGGCTAAGCCAGGGAAATGGATATCTAAAAGCTTTTCAGCAATAACTAAATGAGCAGAGCTAGATACAGGTAGAAACTCGGTCAAACCTTGGACCAAACCTAGTATTATTGCTTCCCACAGGGTTAACATAAGCCGATTCATCTCCTATTTCTTAAATTTGTTAGGGTAAAAATTAATCATTTCCCAGTATAACATACCCACTTAGACAAATAAAGAAAATAAACCAGCTTAGATAAGGGTGCTACAAGTCCTCCAATAAATGATATTCCTCTACATCCACATTAGCAGCAGCTAATAGCTGGATAATTTGCTCCTGATCCTGAGGAAAAGCCAGAAGAGCTAAACCACAGTCAGCAGTAATTTGTCTAGGTGAAGTGATGCATTTAGCCTGTAGACCAGCCTTTTGCAAAACTCGCTCTGCTTTTAAAGCATAGTTGGTAGAGGGAAAAGTTATGACTAAATTGTTCATAAAAACTCACCTGCTTTATTACAAAGGATTGCCAGAGGCGATTTGCTCTATAGCATTTACTGTACTAAGGATATCTTCTTCGGTAGTAAAGTAATTAGGGCTTAATCGTAGAGTTCCGTGAGGACTAGTACCTAACAGGGCGTGAGCCCAAGGAGCACAATGGAGGCCTGGTCTGGTACATATGCCATAATCGTCTCCTAGCCTTTGAGCCAACTGAGAGCAGCTCATATTTGATGCATTAATAGATACAAGTGGTACAGTATCCCAAGGGGCGTTAGGTGTGTACAAGGTCAAATTGGGAATAGAGCTCAGGCCATCTAAAAGGAGATTGAAAACCCGATGCTCTCTTTGGCGGATTTGTTCCATGCCTATGCTTTCTATATATCGTATACCCTCGGCTAATCCCAGTATTCCTGGTGTATTTGGAGTACCACTCTCAAGAGCATCGGGCAAAAAATGGGGCTGAAAATCGTGTTCAGAATAGCTGCCAGTACCACCTCTGATCAAAGGGGCCAACTCTACCCTTTCTCCCACCAAAAGGCCACCAGTACCTTGAGGGCCCCAAAGACTTTTGTGACCAGTAAAAGCTAAGATGTCGATAAAGCTTTCTTCCATATTAATGCTTAAATGACCTGCTGTTTGAGCTGCATCTACTAAAAAAGTTATATTATGCTCTTTGGCAATTTGTCCTATTTGGGTGATGGGAAAAACTAATCCAGTTACATTTGATGCATGGGTAAAGGCAAATAGCTTTACTTTTGGGTGAAGATGCTGTTTAAGGCGATGCAAAAAATCCTCTGGAGAAAAGCCTGGATTAATAGAAACAATATTAATGCCTTGCTTGCTCAAAAAGGAGAGGGGCCTAGCCATGGAGTTATGCTCTAGCTTGGAAGTAATAACAGTGTCGCCAGGCAAAAGGCTCAAGCCAGATAAAGCAATATTAAGAGATTCAGTAACATTTTTAGTAAAGATCACGCGCAAACTATCGGAAAAGGAAAAGAAATCTGCCACTAGCTCCCTAGCAGCATAAATCTTCTGACCAACTAATACTGCCAGAGGATGACCAGAGCGACCAGGACTGACCCCCTGGTTGTTGACCCAATTAGCATAAGCCTCCAGCACCGCTGGAGGCTTGGGAAAACTAGTGGCCGCATTATCTAAATATATAAATTTTCGATCAAGCATTTTACTCACATCTTTCACTCCTGCTACTTTTCCAGATTCAAATAACCAATTAACAGCAGAATAGCTAACCCACCTACAACTGCTATTTGCCCTGGAACTGCTACTCCATTAGGTGTGGCAGCAAACAGAAAATTGTGGGCAATAGCTGCTCCCACTATCATTCCAGAGACTGCCACTGCAGAGTCGGTGTTGCCACTGCCAGCTAAAATTAACTGACGCAAAGGACAACCTCCTAAAAAGATGGATCCAAGCCCTGCTAATAGCATACCAGAGAAGTTCCATAAAGCCTGAGTGTGGGCTATAGGCTGACCAGCGAATCCCAGATTGAAGTTTCCAGTAGCTACCTTGCCAATAAATACTACAACAAAAATAGCTAAAAAGCCATACATCAAATAGTAATCTTTAACTAGTAGAACATCTCTTATTCCGCCTACCATACAGATGCGAGTACGCTGAGCTGCTACCCCTACTGCTAAACCACCAAAAAGGGCTAAAAGAATTGGAGCAGTCATTGACCCGGGACCGCTGGTGCTAAAAAATAGTGGCCCTCCAGCTTCCTCATTGACTACAGGTGCAATAAATATAAGTGCTAATAGAATAAGCATAACAATGGGGAAAATGGCACTGTCACCCTTGCTAGTATTGCTGGCTCTACCCATATTAAATCCAGCCTTTAGAAATTGAATACCTATAATAATGCCTGTAGTAAAACCTAGTAGAGCATAGATGGCGTTTAAATATCAACATCCTAATCTAATAGTCATGCGCAGTG
>CAYVRD010000104.1:0-8497 GCA_964454195.1 uncultured Clostridia bacterium | reverse complement strand
TTACCTGGTCAATTTTCGCCCGGCGGACATGATCAATTATAGCCCGGCGTTAACAAAGGTGAGTTATATAATACTAATATTATAATATTGCAGATATAGAGCAGACAGGGGGAAGACAATTGTCGCAGACTGTTTTACAAATAAAAGAATTAAAAACTTATTTCTATACTGATAGCGGAGAGGTTCCTGCAGTTGATGGAATTAGCTTTACTATTAATGAGGGAGAAGTGTTGGGAATAGTAGGTGAATCAGGCTGTGGCAAAAGTGTAACTAGTCTATCAGTAATGGGATTAGTACCCTATCCTCCTGGAAAAATAGTTAATGGTCAAATATTGTATAGAAATGAAGACTTGGTGCAGGCCAGCGAAAAGAGAATGCGAAGTATCCGCGGCAACGATATTGCTATGATTTTTCAGGAGCCGATGACTAGCTTAAATCCGGTACTGACTATCGGTGATCAGGTTAGTGAAAGTATTCGCATCCATAAAAACCTTAAGAAAAAGGACGCCTGGCAACAGGCTGTTAAAATGCTGCAAATAGTTGGTATTCCAAGGGCAGAGCAAATTGTAAATGAATATCCCCATCAGCTTTCTGGGGGTATGAGGCAAAGGGTAATGATAGCTATTGCCATGAGCTGTCAGCCTAAGCTATTGATAGCAGACGAGCCTACAACTGCGCTGGATGTAACTATCCAAGCTCAAATATTAGATTTAATAAGAAAGCTTAATAAAGAAAAAGGGACAGCGATTATGCTCATTACCCATGACCTAGGAGTAGTGGCTGAAATATGTGAGCGGGTAATAGTAATGTATGGAGGAAAGATTGTAGAAGAGGGCAGTGTAAGTACAATTCTTAAAAATCCAAAGCATCCTTATACCCAAGGATTAATACGCTCTTTGCCTAAAATTCATGAGCAAGAAGAGCGACTTTACTCTATACCGGGAAATGTACCTAAACCGGGTAGTATTACAAAAGGCTGTCGTTTTGCCCCTAGATGTGGACAAGCTTTTCAGGAATGCAGTGAGATAGATCCAGAGCTGGTATACATTGAAGAGGCTCATTTATGTCGCTGCCTACTTTATAAGGAAGAGGGGGCGGTCCAAATTGGATAATACAGCAGTTAAAAATCCACAGCCATTATTAGAAGTAAAAAACCTTAAAAAGTATTTTGATATCAAGGGTGGAGTATTCGGCCAAACTATCGGAACAGTAAAGGCTGTTGACGATGTTAGCCTTTCAGTAAACAAAGGTGAAGTGCTAGGCATTGTAGGGGAGAGCGGTTGTGGTAAATCTACAACAGGCCGGACTATTTTAAGGCTTTTAGAGCCTACTGGTGGAGAGATTTTTTTTGAGGGTCAGGATATAACAAAAATAAGCAATGAAAAGATGCGCAAGCTGCGCCGAGATATGCAAATAGTGTTTCAGGACCCTTATGCATCCCTGAATCCTAGGCACAATGTAGAGAAAATTCTTAGCGAACCTCTAGTTGTACATGGCATAGGAGACAAAAATGAGAGAACAAAAAAAGTTCGAGAGATGCTGGAAGTGGTAGGGCTAAGCAGCTACCACGCTAAGAGATATCCCCACCAATTCAGTGGAGGTCAGAGGCAGCGAATCGGTATTGCCAGGGCGCTGATGGTAAACCCCAAGCTAATCATAGCTGATGAGCCAGTTTCTGCCTTAGATGTATCTATTCAGTCTCAGGTACTAAATTTGATGCAGGATTTAAAAAAGGCATTTAACCTGACCTATATATTTATTGCCCATGACTTAAGTGTGGTCAAGCATATTAGCGATAGGGTTGGAGTGATGTATCTGGGAAGACTAGTTGAGCTAGCTACAAAAGAAGAGCTATACAGTAACCCAAAGCATCCGTACACTAAGGCGTTGCTTTCTGCGGTGCCAATAGTGGATCCAGACATAAAAAAAGAGAGGATTATATTGACCGGTGATATCCCATCGCCTGCAAATCCTCCTGCTGGATGTGCCTTTCACACCAGATGCTCTGCCTGCATGGAGCTGTGCAAGGCCGATAGACCTGTATTAAAAGAATTATCAAAGGGTCATTTCGTAGCATGTCATCTCTATGACTAAGCCTGCGATTGATAAATATTTTATCTAAATAGGGGGGTAACAAAAAAGTATGAAAAAGAAGGCAGTATTATTTATTATGATGCTTGCATTAGCTCTTTCAGCTGCTTTAGTAGGTTGCTCAGGCAAAGATGCTAAAGCTCCTGATCAAGGCAAGCAGCCAGAGCAACCAAAGACTTTAATATTTGCTCGGGGTGGAGACTCTGTTAGCTTAGATCCAGCTAGTGTAACTGACGGGGAATCAAGCCGTGTGACAAAGCAAATTATTGAAACGTTGGTTGAATTTGCTCAAGACTCCTTTTTACCAGAGCCAGGACTTGCTAAGTCTTGGGACGTTCTTGACGATGGAACTCGCTATATCTTCCACTTGAGACAAGGAGTTAAGTTCCACGATGGAACAGATTTTAATGCAGATGCAGTGATTTTTAATTTTGAAAGATGGGCTGACAAAGAGCATCCTTTCCATTTTGCTAATGAAGGATTTGCTTACAGTGCATATGGCAACCAGTTTGGTGGATTTAAAGGTGATCCAGGCCATAAAATTAAGGAAATCAACAAAATAGATGACCACACAGTGGAGTTTGTTTTGACTGAGCCACTAGCAGCTTTTATTCAAAACATGGGTATGACCTACTTTGCTATTCAATCTCCAGCAGCCTTTGAAAAGCATGGCTCTAGAATTATTGAAAACCCAGTAGGTACAGGTCCTTTTATGTTTCAAGAGTGGAGACGTAATGACTCTATTACTCTAGTAAGAAACCCGAACTATTGGATGGAAGGCTATCCTAAGCTAGACAAAGTAATCTTCAAGGTGATTCCTGAAAACTCTGCTCGATTAACAGCATTGCGAGCGGGTCAAATTGATATTATGGATGGAGTAAATCCAGATGATGTAAGTATTATTGAAGCAGATTCAAATCTAGCATTATTTAAGCGTTCGCCTAATAATGTTGGTTACCTAGGATTTAATATGCAAAAACCACCTTTTGACAACCGCAAAGTAAGAATCGCTATGAATCATGCTGTAAACAAAGAAGCTTTAATTTCTGCCCTTTACAACAACCTGGCGATCACTGCGAAAAATCCATTGCCACCCAATTATCTTGGCTACAATGACAGAATTCAGGAGTTAACCTATAACCCTGAGCTAGCTAAGCAGCTATTAGCAGAAGCTGGTTTCCCAGATGGCTTTGAATTTGACCTGTGGACTATGCCAGTTGCACGTCCATATATGCCAGATCCTCAAAAGGCAGCAGAAGCTCTTCAAGCTGACTTTGCAAGAGTAGGATTAAAGGCTAATATTGTAACAATGGAATGGGCTACCTATTTAGAGGAAACTCAAAAGGGTAAACAAGATATTTTCATGTTAGGTTGGTCTGGTGTAAATGGTGACCCTGACTACTTTGTATACAATCTTTTGAGCAAGTATTCAATTCCTGGTGCTAACAGAACCTTCTATGTAAACGAGAAAGTTTCTGCGCTACTAGTAAAAGCTCAAAGCATCTCTGACCAAGCAGAGAGAGCAGCAATGTACGAGCATATTTTAGAGCTAATTCACTATGATTCACCATGGATTCCACTGGTACACAATACACCAGTTGTTGCTGGCTCAATTAACATTATTGGCTATGTTCCTCACCCATCAACTAGTGAAGTTTTAACATTTGTAGACTTTAAGTAACAGCTTTTTAATTATTTAGTAGTAGGGTGGCAGATTCGTCTGCTGCTCTGCTTACTAAATAGTATAAGACGGGACAATTTAACTGCTAGGCATTTTAGGAAATTATGAGGTGGAATTAATGCTTTCTTACATTTTCAGGAGAATATTGATGTTGGTCCCGGTGTTGATAGGGATGTCTATAATCACCTTTTCAATTATTCATCTAATACCTGGTAACCCTGCTCAAACTATGCTGGGAGAACAGGCTACTCCTCAGGCTATTGCTGAACTTGAGGAGAGAATGGGACTTAATAAACCTTATATTGTGCAATATGGCTTGTACGTCAGCGGATTGCTCCAGGGAGATTTGGGGACATCCCTTAGAACTAAAACCCCTATAGCTCAAGAGCTGGTGCCCTATTTGGCAGCGACAATAGAGCTAACTGTTTTTGCTATGATTATTGCTACTTTTGTAGGTGTTAACGCTGGTATTATTAGTGCTTGGAAGCAAAACTCTTGGTTTGACTATACTAGTATGCTAATTGCTTTAATTGGAGTCTCTATGCCCATATTTTGGCTAGCCTTGATGCAACAATGGATTTTTGCTCAGGAGTTAGGTTGGCTTCCTGCCTTTGGACGGATGAATCCTAGGGACCCTGTACAAGTGGTTACAAACTTTTATCTCATAGATACCTTGTTAAACGGTAGGCTTGATCAGTTTTGGACAGTAATCAAGCATCTGATTTTACCTGCCACTGCTCTAGGAACTATCCCTATGGCTATCATAGCTAGAATGACAAGATCTAGTATGCTTGAGGTTTTGCGTTCAGACTATATTCGCACCGCTAAAGCAAAGGGAGTTCACCAATTTTTTGTAATCTATAAGCATGGACTTAAAAATGCTCTTATTCCCGTTATTACGGTAGTAGGGCTACAAATGGGCACCTTGTTAGGTGGTGCAGTTATAACAGAGACAATCTTTAGCTGGCCTGGAATGGGAAGATACGTATTTGACGCTATCGGCAATAGAGATTATCCAGTTATTCAGTCAGGAATTTTAGTGATTGCTACTATATTCGTATTGATAAATTTAGTAGTAGATCTTTTATATGCTTATATTGATCCAAGAATTAACTACCGTTAGGAGGGGGAGTAATAATGGAGGCAAGCATTACATCAAAACCTGTAGAAGAAGAAGTAAGCTCCCCTTGGATTGATGCCTGGCGGGTCTTGCGCCGAAATAAAATGGCATTAGTAGGCTTTGCTATAATAGCAGTATTCCTTACAATTGCACTATTTGCGCCTGTAATTGCTCCGTATGCCTTTGACGATACTCAGCTGATGAATAGGCTGCAGGCACCATCTAGTGCTCATTGGTTTGGCACCGATGATTTGGGAAGAGATATTTTTAGCAGAATAGTCTTTGGAGCCCGGATATCTCTGTGGGTTGGCTTTGTAGCTGTATCAGGTGCCTTGGTTTTTGGTACTATTCTAGGTATTTTAGCTGGATATTTTGGCGGTTGGGCAGATATGCTCATCTCCAGACTTTTTGATATTATGCTAGCTTTTCCTAGTATTCTATTGGCCATTGCTATTGTAACAATTTTAGGACCATCATTGGATAATGCATTAATTGCAATAGCCATTGTAAATATACCCCGGTTTGGGCGGCTAGTTCGCTCTAAAGTGCTTAGCTTAAAAGAAGAAGAATTTATTATGGCAGCTAGGGCTCAAGGGATGAAGCACGGGCGTATTTTAATTCATCATATTTTGCCAAACAGCATTGCCCCAATTATTGTTCAAGCTAGCCTAAGCTTCGGTACGGCTATTATAGAAGCCGCTGCCCTGGGTTTTTTAGGACTAGGAGCACAGCCTCCTCAGCCCGAATGGGGAAAAATGCTTTCCGATTCTCGTGCCTTCATTCAAACTGCACCGTGGACAGTACTTTTTCCCGGATTCTCAATAATGTTAGTAGTATTAGGCTTTAACCTAATCGGGGATGGACTGAGGGACGCATTAGATCCGAAGCTGAAAAATTAATACTGAACTTTATAATAAGAATACCTGCTAACCTAGCAAGGTATTCTTTTTTTTGCAATTCATAGCAAAGCTGATCATAACAACAAATGAGTTCTATTTGTGATTATTTTTTTATTGACAGGTATTATCATTTGGAAATATAATATTTTTAAAAGTGCTCTATAGTATAGATAGGGGAAGATAATATGCTGATAAAAAGAAGAGAATTTCTAAAATGGATAACTGCCTCTGCTACTGTTTTGGGATTGGGGAGCTTAGACGTAGCAAAAATTGAACGGGTGGTTGCTGCTATGGAAACCACACCTATTGTGTGGCTTCAGGCAGCA
The DNA here is from genome assembly GCA_964454195.1 of uncultured Clostridia bacterium. Taxonomy (GTDB): domain Bacteria; phylum Bacillota; class Desulfitisporia; order Desulfitisporales; family JAWSUQ01; genus CAYVRD01. Next base: position 2,380 of record CAYVRD010000104.1, on the reverse strand, counting down.
GGGTGCTCCGGTTGCTCAGTTTCTTTCTTAAACATGGTTGAAGAAAATCCAGGCGGGCATCCATTAGCTACCGTAGACAAGCTACTAATGAATAAAATTGATTTGCATTACCATCAGAACCTTATGGTAGCTTCAGGCAGTGAAGCCTTGCAGAGATTGATTGACAAAGCAACAGGTAGCAGCAACTTTATCTTAATTGTAGAAGGAGCTATTCCCATCGGTGGGAAGGGCTTGTACTGTATTATCGGTGAGAGAAATAATGCTCCATGGACTGCAGAGCAAGCAGTAAAACAGCTAAGCGCCAAAGCAAAATATATTCTTGCAGTAGGTACCTGCGCCACATCTAGAGGGGTGGTGGGGATGACTAGTAATGTAACCCAAGCCTACTCGGTGGAGCAAGTATTGGATAGCAGCTTACATAAAAAAATATACAATTTGCCTGGCTGTCCTGTCCATCCTTATATCATAGGGGAAACAATTATTAAGCTTCTACTAGGTCAAGAGGTTGCCACTGATAACAGAAAAAGACCATTGGGAGCATATAATTTGAGGCAGCATCATATTGGGACCAATTGTCCTTTGAGAGGATTAGATGAAGCTAAAAGAATAGGTGTTTTAGGCCAGTGCTATAGTGAGCTAGACTGTAAGGGTAAGCATACTGATACCCGAATGTCTTGTTATACTCGCCACTGGAGTAATAAATGGGAGGATAGACAAGGCTGCTTTGGTGCAGGAAATATGTGTATTGGCTGCTCTAGTATGGAATTTCCATTTGATAGAATTTATAAATAGGTAAGTATATTTAATGAGAAAGGGATAAAACTATGCCTAAAATTAAAATTGATCCAGTAACCCGTCTAGAAGGGCACATGAAAATTGAGGTTGAAGTTAGCGGCAATAGAGTTGTTGCTGCCAAAAGCACCGGCAATGCTTTTCGAGGCTTTGAGAGCTTGCTAGTGGGCAGAGATCCTAGAGACGCAGTTCATATTACTCAGAGAATATGTGGTCTATGTCCAGTGTCCCATGCCTTAGCAGCAGTAAAAGCTATTGAAGTAGCTGAGGGAAAAGGGGATGTGGGACGACAGGGTAAGCTTTTGCGCAACCTAATACAAGGAGCTAACTATCTGTCAAGCCATATTCTTCATTTTTATCACTTAAGCTTGCCCGATTACGTGGTATTTCCTACAAATAAAGCCTTATGGCAAAGCAATAGCTCCAGTGATAATAGATTTAACCAGCAGGATAGCGAATTATTTTTCGAAAACTACAAGAAGGCGCTGGATGTTCGAAGAAAGGCTCATGAAATGGCAGCTATATTTGCAGGCAAAATACCTCATGTCATGTCAATTATGCCAGGAGGGGTGACCAAGACTCCAACAGCCAAAGATATTTCCCAATTTAGAGGACTTCTGCAACAGGTAAAAGCCTTTGTAGATAAAGAATATTATCAGGATGTCCAAAAGCTGGCAAGTGTTTATAAGGATTACTTTCAGATTGGTAGTGGCTATAAAAACCTGATCAGCCTTGGTGTTTTTGATGAGGATAATAATAAGCAGCTGTTTATAAACGGTAGCTACACTCCAACAGAATCCATAACTCCCTATAGGAATGTGGATCCCAAAAATATCATGGAGGATACAAAGTACTCCTGGTATGCCAATGTAAGCTCTACTGGTGCTTTGGGCCAAAGCTTTACCCAACCAATTACTCCCCTGCCAGGTAAGAGTGGGGCCTACTCCTGGATTAAGGCTCCCCGTTACTCCCATAGTCCTGCTCAGCTTGGCAAGGCCTATGAAGCTGGTCCCCTTGCTCGTATGTGGATTAACGGTGATTACCGTCAGCAGGATAGTATCTCTGTGATGGGTCGCCACCTAGCCCGGATGCTGGAATCCAGGAAGATTGCCCATGCTATGCAAAATTGGATTAACAGTATAGCTCCAGATGTTCAGAGCTATAATTCAGCCATGTACACCTTGTCTAGGCAGGGAATTGGAATAGGTGTAACTGAGGCTCCTCGGGGAGCGTTGGTGCATTATATAAGCTATAAAAATGACAAAATAGATAGATACCAAATTGTTACCCCCACCTGCTGGAATGCCTCGCCTATGGACTCTAGCAACCAGCCTGGCCCAATTGAGCAGGCCTTAACTGGTGTTGAAATAGCTGACATAAATAAGCCGGTGGAGCTAATGCGCATTATCCATTCCTTTGATCCATGTACAGCTTGTGCTGTCCATGTAATAACGCCAGAAAGAGAGATAAAGGCTCAGTTTGTGGTGTCTCCCTAAAAAAATAAATTTTAAAAGAAAGCTCATTGGCTTTCTTTTTTTGTAGCTTTTCCTATTTGGAAACTTGTATACTCTTTGCTATTTTTACTATT
>CAYVRD010000103.1:0-8530 GCA_964454195.1 uncultured Clostridia bacterium | reverse complement strand
CGTATATGATATTGATTTTTTTTATAATTCCTTTATAATAATATGATGTGTTAGAATAGATATTAATCAGGTGGCGCAGTATTCTAGTCAGAACATGCGACTTCGAAGGCGGGCCTAAAAATCCGTTAAGGGCACATCGATGAAGTTCCTGGTGCTGGCTGCCGACGCCCAGTTGGGGGTTGGTGCTGGGAGTTAAGGAAGAAGGGGCGATCTACAATGGCATGTAGGCGTTGACCCCGCTTCCGTGGAGACCTAAGTTCGTGGAGAGTTTCCAGGGAGGATACAAACTACGGCTTAGGGTGGAACCTGTATGTGGTGCGCAAGTGCTGGGTACAGTGTAGCCTGCCTTGAGTGGTGCTGGTGGATCTTGGGCTTTCTTTACCTAGGCTCTTGGCCAAAGAGCTTAGGTAAAGCTGGGTGAAACCTTCACTGCAAAAGAGGCTAGAAGTCGATATGACTGTGGAGGAAAACTCCTAGACTGTTAACATTGTTAGGCTTATTAAGGATTAAAGTGTGGACTAAGTGGTAATCTAGCTCTGGGTACGGTGACGACTCAGAACAGCTTTTAATGGGAAACCGCCTGGATGGCGACACTAGGTAAGCTGTTGGGAAAACCTGCTGGACCTAAGCCGCAGCATTTACTTAATAAGCTGCCACCTGATAATATTTACATTTAATTTTTTATAGGTACTTTTGAAGGTACACTTGGAGGAAAACAATTTGGGCAATTATTTGCTAAAAAATGCATCTCATGCTTTAACAGTAGGTATAGCTACTTTTATAAGTGCCATAATAATTGTACTGGGCTCAGAGATATTTTTAGGCAGAGTCACATCAATCTTATTTTCGTTTCTATTATTAATTATAATTATCATGATAGGTGTGATTTTTGATGTTATAGGTGTGGCTGCAGCTGTAGCAGATGAAGCTCCATTCCACGCCCAGGCTGCAAAAAAACAAACAGGAGCTAAGCAGTCAATTAGCTTAATTAGAAATGCAGATCGGGTAGCAAACTTCTGTAGTGATGTAGTAGGGGATATTGCTGGAACTGTTAGTGGTGCAATAGGCTTAAGTATTATTTTTCGTATGGCAAGCATGGACGGTAGCTTAAATCAGGTTTTTTTAGGCACAATAATGACAGCCACAGTAGCTGCTCTAACCGTATCTGGAAAATCCTTAGGGAAGACTTTTGCCATCAATGAATCTAACAGGATTATGTATATGGTAGGTAAGCTATTGTTTATAATAGAGAAAAAGTTTAGTATCATTATTATTAAAGATATTAACTATCGCAAAAAAAGAAGGTGATAGGTTGGATTTATTAGATAAAATTTCCTGCCCTAAAGATCTTAAAAGAATTCCTGTTAGTCAAATGAATCAACTGGCAATGGAGATTAGAAATTTTTTGATAAAAAATGTTTCACTAACAGGGGGTCATCTGGCACCTAATTTAGGTGTGGTAGAATTGACCCTTGCTTTGCATTACGTATATGAATCCCCAAAAGATAAAATTATTTGGGATGTGGGGCATCAATGCTATGTACATAAAATTCTCACAGGGCGAAAAGAACAATTTTCCTCTTTGCGTCAGCATGGAGGAATAAGTGGGTTTCCAAAGCGGTGCGAAAGTGAGCACGACATCTTTAACACAGGGCATAGTAGTACTTCTATCTCTGCAGCCCTAGGTCTTGCTAAAGCCAGAGACTTATCCGGGGATAGCTACTCAGTTTTGGCTGTTATAGGTGATGGAGCACTTACTGGAGGAATGGCTTTTGAAGCCTTAAATCACATAGGAGACTTGGGCACTGATGTAACAGTAGTCTTAAATGACAACGAGATGTCTATTAGCTCTAATGTTGGGGCTATGGCCTCTTATTTAAGTCGTCTGCGCACCGATCCTATGTATGATAGCTGTAAAGAAGAGGCGGAACAGCTTTTAAAAAGAATACCTGCTATCGGACCAAAGGTATTGAAAATTGTAGATAGGTTAAAGGACAGCTTAAAATATTTAGTTGTTCCAGGGATGCTTTTTGAGGAATTAGGCTTTACCTATCTAGGACAAATCGATGGCCATGATTTTCAAGAGGTTAAAACAGTTTTCGAACGAGCTAAAAATACTAAGGGACCTAAGGTGATACATTTAATTACTAAGAAGGGAAAGGGCTATCTACCTGCAGAAGAAAAGCCTAACACCTTTCACGGAATCGGGCCTTTTGAAATTGATTCAGGTAAGCCAATAGCCAAAAAGTGCACACCTACGTATACGGAAGTATTCGGGAAAACATTGATCAATCTGGCGGAGAAAGATGAGAAAATACTAGCTGTTACAGCGGCGATGCCTGATGGAACAGGACTGTCTCCTTTTTCCAAATATTATCCAAAGCGTTTCTTAGATGTGGGTATAGCTGAGCAGCATGCAGTTACTTTGGCTGCAGGATTAGCAATTGGTGGCTACAGACCGGTGGTAGCCATCTACAGTACATTTATGCAGCGAGCCTATGATCAGCTACTTCATGACGTCTGTTTACAAAGGCTGCCAGTGATTTTTGCCATTGATCGAGCAGGGATTGTGGGAGAGGATGGGGAAACTCATCATGGCTTGTTTGACCTTTCCTTTATGGGAAACATACCCAATTTGGTAGTGATGGCTCCTAAGGACGAAGGTGAGCTACAGGATATGCTCTATACTGCTACTCAATTAGATTGTCCAGTTGCAATTCGGTATCCTAGAGGAAATGGTATTGGTGTAGGCTACAAAAACATTGATGACTATCAATATATTCCCCTAGGGAAAGGGGAATTACTAGCTCAAGGAAATCAGCTTACAATTGTAGCCATAGGCAACATGGTATATCCGGCCCTAGAGGTAGCAGAAATACTTAAAGCAAAGGGGATTTCTGCTAGTGTTATTAATAGTAGATTTTTGTCACCTTTAGATAATGAGCTTATTATTTCTGAAGCGACTAAATCTAGACGCTTAGTGACGATGGAAGAAAATATGGTTACAGGTGGTTTGGCAAGTAAAGTACATTTACTGCTACAAGACAATTCCTTAGCTATTGACACTCTGGCAATCGGCATTAAAGAACAGTTTGTAGAGCACGGCAAAGTAGAGATTTTGCGAGAAAAATATGGATTAGATGCCAAGTCAATTGTAGCTTCAATCCTAAATAAATTTAGCTTTAGCAGATTTAAAAAAAATAGGATGTTAAGGAGTAGCTAGCTTTGAAAATAAGATTAGATCAACTATTAGTGGATAAAGGGCTTGCCACTAGTAGAGAACGAGCCAAAACATCTATTATGGCTGGAAACGTGTTTGTAGATAATCAAAAAATTGATAAGCCCGGCACAAAAGTAGATGAGAATGCCCATCTGACAATAAAAGGTGCAGAGATACCCTATGTTAGCAGAGGAGGGCTGAAATTAGAAAAAGCTATTAATACAATGGGCTTTTCGGTATCAGGAAAAATCGTTTTAGATGTAGGCGCTTCTACGGGAGGATTCACAGATTGTGCTTTGCAGCATGGGGCTAAAAAAATAATAGCTGTTGATGTGGGCTACGGCCAGTTAGCCTGGTCACTGCGCCAAGATCCTAGAGTAACCTGCTTAGAGCGCACTAATATTCGATATCTAACTATTGAGGAGATAGGAGCTAAAGCAGATATAGCTACTATAGATGTGGCCTTTATATCTTTAGAAAAAGTTCTTCCCCCGGTAAAAAATCTATTAAATAACGGCTGTGAAATACTAGCTCTAATCAAGCCCCAATTTGAAGCAGGTCGGGAGAATGTGGGCAAAAAAGGAGTAGTTAGGGATCCTCAAGTACACAAGCAGGTAATAAGTCATATAATACAGTTTGCTGCTGACATAGGATTGAGCGCTAGAGATTTAGACTACTCACCTATCACTGGACCCGAGGGCAACATAGAATATTTGTTGTGGCTGAAAGATTCAGATGCTAATGAAGGAGAAAAAAGCTGGGATGAACATATAGATAAGCTAGTAGAAAGAGCATTTATCCATTTGAGCTAAGAGAGTTAAACTCTCTTTTTTTATTATGGGGGTGGAGATGAGGTGATTTAATGCAAGGTGCAGAGATATATGCTCTTGGTATATTAACAGGTATCTTATTAATAGCTCTCTTATATAAAAAGCTAGATAGCCTTCGTCGAAGTCGAATAGTAAAAAAAGCCAAAAAAGCGGAACAGGAAGCTATTCAGCTTCTTGAAAAAAATGGATACAAAATAATAGCATCTCAGCAGAGTGTAAAAACATACACACAGGTGGATGGAGAAACTATTGAAAATAGAGTTGTTGCCGATTATATAGCAAAAAAGAAGGGTAAAAGCTACGTGGTTGAAGTAAAAACTGGCAAACAAATTGTCAAGGTCACCACCAGCCATATTAGAAGACAATTACTAGAATACTATCTTATTTTTCAGCCTCATGGTATAATTTTACTTGATATGGATAATAAAAAGCTAATGAAAGTAACATTTAATCATCTAGGAGATAATAGCCTAAGGATGCAATGGCTTAGAAAATCCTTAGCAGTTATTGGGATTTTGAGCATAGGCTTTTTTATGGGATATATTTGGAACTTACACAGATAGCTGTATAATAATACAAATTTTAAATTGTGTGAGGTGTAAAATGACATTCACAGTAGAAAAGGTTTACTTAATATATAATAGTAACAAGCCATTGGGCCTACAGATAGCAGAACAAATCAGGCAGTACTTTCGAGAGCATGATATTGGAGTAGATATGATGGCCACATGTATTGATGGCACAGAAAATAAGCTGCCTCTAGTTCAAGACAACCGTGTAGGGAAAGAAATAGTCCTTGTTTTAGGCGGCGATGGCACACTACTTTCTGTGGCAAGAACTATCGCTAATCTACAAATTCCAATATTGGGAATCAACTTGGGACAAGTTGGCTTTTTAACTGAGATAGAAGTAGAGGACATAAATGACTATTTACCCCAAATATTACGAGGAAACTTTTATACAGAAAGTCGCATGATGCTAGAAGCAAATGTGTGGCGGGGTAGCGAGCATAGAGGTACTTTTTATGGCCTTAACGATATAGTAGTTACCAAGGGTGCATTTTCTAGAATGATTAAGCTAGAAACCTTTTTAAATGATCAATACATTGATACATATCCAGCCGATGGAATAATAATAGCTACACCAACCGGTTCAACTGCCTATTCCCTATCTGCTGGGGGGCCAATAGTTTCACCTGAAGTGCAGGTTATGGTTGTCACTCCCATATGCCCCCATTCCTTTTTTGCCAGACCACTAGTAATTGACGCTGAAGCAAAAGTTAAGACTATTGTATCATCCCAATGGGGAGAAGTAATGCTGACTATAGACGGACAGCACGGATTTAAACTGGAGCAAGGGGATTGTATCATAGTTAAAAAAGCTCAAGTAACCACAGAATTGATAAAATTAAAAAACCGCACTTTTTTTGAAGTGATGAGAGAAAAGTTGCATGAGGGTTAATATGATATCAAAATTTCGCACAGGTGTTACAATAAGTCATCTTTTGCTAAAGGAATTTGTTGGCCCTGGAGATGTTGCCATAGATGCCACTTGTGGCAACGGAAATGACACCCTATACTTAGCTCAATTAGTAGGTCCAAAAGGAAAGGTCTATGCACTGGATGTCCAAGAATTAGCAATAAATAATACTAGGATTAAATTAGAGGAACACCAGCTGCTACAGGCAGTAGAGCTGATACAAACTAGTCACGAAAATATTGCCAGAATAATCAATGGCAAGGTAAAGGCAGTTATATTTAACTTAGGATATCTACCCGGTGGAGACCATAGCTTAATCACTAAACCAGAGACAACAATACAAGCCATAGAGAATAGCATGTCATTAATTACAGTGGGTGGAGCAATAATTATTGTGATATACTCAGGGCATGAAGGCGGTACTGGCGAAGGGGAGCAGGTTTATAGACTGGCTAAGGAATTGCCCAAAAAATATTGGAATACAGTATATATTGCTCATATTAATAGGGAGGCTACTTCTCCACATATAATAATGCTAGAAAAAATTCAGGAAACTGAATGGTAAAAGCGAGGTGATTTTTTTTATGAAAAACAAGCGACAACGTCTTATAAAAGAGGTTATAGCAGAGCAAGAAATAGAAACTCAAGAGGAAATCACAGCAATTTTAAAGGAAAAGGGGATCTCAGTAACTCAAGCCACTGTTTCAAGGGACATTAAAGAGCTAGGACTAATCAAGGTACTGGGAGCTAATAACAACTATAAATACGCCTTGTCCAATGAACAATCCTCCGGCTTTAGTATTCATAGATTAAACAGAGTCTTTAAGGATAATGTAGTTAGTATGGATTTTAGTGAAAACCTTATAGTGATCAGCACTCTTCCTGGAGGGGCACCTAGTGTAGCCTTGGGTATAGATAGTGCAGGATGGAGTGAAATAATAGGCACTATAGCAGGAGATGACACCATATTAGTGATAGTAAAACCAAAGGAATTAGTTCCCAATGTGCTTGACAAATTTCAAACCTTTTTAGATTAATAGGGGGATTGCAATAGTTATGCTACTAGCTATGGAAATCGAGAATTTTGCCATTATTGACAACATGCGCATAGAGTTTAAAGATGGCTTGAATGTCCTTACTGGTGAGACGGGAGCAGGAAAATCAATAGTAATTGATGCAGTTAAGCTGCTTTTAGGTGGAAGAGCTAGTGGGGAGCTTATCCGCACTGGGACAGATAGGGCTCAAGTGGCTGGTTTTTTTGTCAATATAAGCGTGGAAACAACTGAAATACTTGACTCTATGGGAGTAACTGATGAAGGAGATGGCTCCTTACTACTCCAGCGGGAAATAAGTCAGAACGGCAAAAACATCTGTAGAGTTAATGGGCGACAAGTGACCCTATCAATGTATCGTCAGATAGGCTGTAAGCTAATAGATATTTATGGACAGCATGAACACCACTCCTTAATGATACAGGATAAGCATCTGCTGGTCTTAGATTCATTTACTGGGCAGTCTTTTAAAGGATTGGTGAGCCAGTTAGCTGCGGCGTACAATGCATACGCCACTATACTTAAAAAAATAAAAGAGCTAGAAGATAACCAACAAGACAATTTACAAAAACTTGATTTGTGGCAATTTCAGTTGAAGGAAATAACTCAGGCTAACCCTTCAGATGGAGAGTCAGAGAAGCTACTTCAGGAAAGGCAGCTTTTAAGTAGCAGTGAAAAGCTATCTTCAGGTGTATTATCTGCATATCAACACTTATCAGGTGAGCAAAATAGTGCTCGAGAGCAAGTAGTAGCAGCTCTAAACAATCTCAAAAAAATTAGTCATCTGGATCAAGCTTTAAAAAATATCCAGGACAATTTAGAGACATGCCTATATCAACTTGAAGATGCAGGCCAAGAACTGCGCTATTATAGTGAACAAATAGTTTATGACCCAATAAGACTTGCTACTGTAGAAAATAGGCTAAGCGTGCTAGGTCTTTTAAGGCGCAAATATGGTAAGGACGAAGCAGAGCTTTTGGAGTATAGGGAAGTGCTGACAGCAAACATAGAAGAAATAAGCTCCTTGGATACAACCTTGCCCAAGCTAAAAGAGCAAGCAAAGCTACTCCTACAAAGCTATCACACAGTTGCTAAAGAGGTAACAGCAAGAAGAAAAGTAACAGCAATCAAGCTTGAAGAGGAGATTTCAAGAGAGCTAGCAGAATTAGAAATGGGTGGTACTAGCTTTAGCGTTAACTTCACTTATTTAGACCAACCAACAGCAAAGGGAGCTGACCAAATTGAATTTCTTATCAGCCCTAACCAAGGTGAACCACTAAAAGCTTTAAGTAAAATTGCTTCAGGTGGAGAATTATCCAGAATAATGCTAGCACTGAAAAGTATTTTGGCTCAGGTTGACCATATTCCTACACTGATATTTGATGAAATTGACACGGGAATAGGAGGCAGAGCTGTAGAGGCAGTAGCGATTAAGCTCACCCAAATTGGTCAGAATAGACAGGTAATTTGCGTCACCCATGCACCACAAATAGCAGGTAAAGCTAAATGTCATATGCATTTATATAAGGAAAATATCCATGGACGCATGTGTACTAGACTAAAATACTTAGAAGATGAGGAAAGAATTGACGAAATTGCTAGAATGTTAGCTGGCAACAGTGTTACTGCCACAACTATCCAGCAAGCAAAGGAAATTATAAAAAATTAATTAAAATGCTTGGAGAAATAACCAAGCATTTTTTGTTTGTCCTAATATTTCAAAAAACAGCTTAACAGGTTATAGTGTGCGGTTTTTGCTCTAGTGGTAATAGTACCCTAGCTTGTATAATGGAAAACTGAGCATAAAAACAATCTCCCTAGGTTAATTTAAGCTTACGAAAAAAATTGCGAGCTAGGGAGTGAAAAAAATGTGGAAATCAGACCAGAAAAAATTGTTTAAAATTATTTTACCCTCTTTATTAATTTTTATATGCATATTTTCTACCGCT
>CAYVRD010000102.1:0-8570 GCA_964454195.1 uncultured Clostridia bacterium | reverse complement strand
ACATCCGAAATAATTCTAGTTTCAATCCCCTTACGGGGCTTTAGTTTTAGGTAACTGGGAAAGATGGGACGCTAAGGTTAAAGCCGAACAGTTTCAATCCCCTTACGGGGCTTTAGTTTTAGGTAACGCCAGTGATTGCTTGGATCCGGCGTAATCCTGAGTGTTTCAATCCCCTTACGGGGCTTTAGTTTTAGGTAACCGCAATAGTTAAAATCCTTGAATAATCAAGGGTGTTTACATAGATTTTCGAGAGCTAGATATTATTGCCCATTGGTAAATAATTTATTGCCTTGATTTTATAAAATATCTACTGCTCCAAACCCCCTTTCTGATAAGGTTTTCTGCTGTTTTCGAGTGGGCACATACATTTTTAGCCAGCAAAACCACTCGATAGAAACATCTTTAGAAAACAAGGTCTTTGTCACCAAAAACCATCACATTAGTTCCCAGCTTTTCAGTTTTACTATTACAATTTGCACAAAGAAAATAAAATATTATACTATCTTCTTTCTTCATTAGTGTCTTTAGACTGTATCTAAGATTAATATAGGATTCTTTTGTCAATATAGCCTCAAAGACACTATACTGAACTGGAGTGGCATAATCTTTCAAAGTGTTGAAGATCTTGTTGCGCCGCTTGTCATTTCGGATATCGTATACAATTATTAGTCTTTCCATTATCTTACCATATATGGAGTGTACCTTGGCCATTCTCCAGTTAACACTTTTCCTAAAAAACGTACTTGTAACTCCAGCATCCTGCGATAGGTAACTTTATATTTAAACAGTGGATGAGTGGCTTCTTGATTTAACCTAGTTTGATAAGCCTGGAAAAACCTCTTTCGAGCCGCTTCTTTCATTTCACATCCACCTATAGTTTGTTCAAAATCATCATTCTTAATGATTTTAGTGTTTATAGCTGTAATCACTACCGAATCAGCAATAATAGGTCTGAATTCTTCCATCATATCTAAAGCCAGTGCTGGTCTACCATACTTTTCTGAGTGAAAAAATCCTATATATGGATCTAGCCCTACTTTGATTATAGCCTCGATAACATCACGTGTCAAAAGGGAATATGCATAGCTTAAAAGACAATTGACAGGATCTTTTGGCGGCCTGCGATTTCTAGAGGTAAAATTAAATTCTACATTTTCTTTGAATAGCTTGGCAAAAACAGCAAAGTACTCCCTGGCTGCTATTCCTTCAAAACCCATCAGCTCTTGGATGGTTTCAGTGTCTTTAATCTTCTTTAAATATATTGCTAAACTTTCTATTGCTTTCTCCAGTTGTTCGTCTTTGAGGTTCCGGTTATACCTGACCAACATAGTTCGAGTATTGGCTACTTTACCCTGGACGAACAACTTAGCTAATTGTGGAGATTTATTTAAATGAGTCTCATATTGAGCTTTCCTCAAAACAACGTTTTTGTTAACTAATGGTTGTACCCATCCTTTCACTTTACCCTTTTCCATAACAAAACAAGTAATTCCTTGGTCACACATGGCTGCCAATAGGGAGCCTGTTACAGATGCAGGCTGACCTAAAACCACTTGGTCTACAGCTGATAAAGGTATTGTCTGTACTTCTTCTCCCATCTTCAGCTTAATCCGACCTTGCTCTTTGCGGAGATAAGCTCCAGGAACATCCACATACAATGTTCTTCCTAAGTTTAAAGACGTTGAAGGTCTTCGGGGTTTCTCAATAGTAGCAGAAATTATAGCATTAGACTCTTCTGGTAAGCATCGGTCTACCAGACTGCATCCATTGCATCGCTTATCATTAACTGGTTCCGGAACTATCCCTTCCTCCATGATAACTTTAGCATGTTCCAAGGCATCCATGGCCGTCTCTCGTAAAGCATCGTTGAATACCACTTCTTTCCTCTCATTAGACTGGGAATAGTAGATGTAGCCTGATAAAATCGTTTTCTGCAAGTTCTCCTCTAGCAGAAATGCCTGTAAGCACAACTGCACTTGGTCATTAATATTATCTTTATTAGATCCCTTTTTGTATTCGACAGGATACAGTTGCCCTGATTGTTCCTCCACCGTATCCAATACTCCTGCAAGTCTTAGTAAGTCCGAAGATAAATAGACCTTGCGGGTTTGCAACCCTGTTGGGCGCTGCTTATGTTTTACTTCATCTCTAATATCCTCCTGCCACTTACCCTCAAGGACATGACTATTTCGGTCTTGTGCTCCTAAAACCGCTCTGTAGTAAAAATTCCTAGGACAGTACAATATCTCTGCAACTGAGGAAACAGATAAATACTCTGCGTTTTCCATAAGTAATTCCCTCCACCATTTAACTGCTCAGATTTAAGCCTTTCTCATAACAATAATCTAGGCAAATCACATAATACTGATATGAGTTATGGGAAAGCTTCTTTAGCAGTATTTTCCCCAATTTGTGCCACTTATAAAACTGCTTTTGGGAAGTACCTACTTCTAAAGCGAAGGTTTCTAAATCATGGCATTATATTTTTTATGGCATAGTAACTATTAACTCACCTACCCTTTACTTGTCCCATACCTACTGTGGTCTTGTAGCCAACACCTGATAGAGGGGCAAAGCTAGCCAACACATGGACAGCCCATCTGGTCAGCTCTGGTGCCTCGGGGGTAAATGTATAAGTACACGTCCCTTTAAAGCCGATTAAATCACGCTCGCCAACCTGGCTCATGGTAGTTTTTAACTCATATTTAGTAACCTGAATCAAATCAAAACCTATTGTTGGTATCGGTACATCTGAAAAAGCGTTCCATTTATCCAACAGGCTGCTAAAGACTAAGGATGGTTCAGGAAACAGTAATAAACGCCCTTTGCTGCGAAAGCAGGTAGGAGATACAAATTCCATTTGAATTCTCTGTAATGATTTAGTCGATAATAGCAGTTGACTAAAGCTATAAGCTTTATTTTGTAAAAACTTTGCTTCTACTAATTTAAATCCAGCCCCGCCAAGTTTTATCTCCTCCATAGCCCACATGGCTTGAATTAGCTCAGGTAAGGTGACTGTCAAATCATCGGTAAAGGTTGCTATTGAAAAAGTGTAGCTTTTCGCTGCCACTATTTGGGCAGCTCCGTCTTTGCGTTCAATTTTTCCTACTAATGGCCCGATGGAGAAAGGCTTTTGCTGCATTTCATGGATCTCATCAGCTAAGGTAGGATTGATCTGTCTTAATATATTAAAGAACATGCCATGCAGCTCCACTCCACCATGGCCTCTAATCATGCCAGCTTTTACACAAAGTAGAGTAATTAATACTTTTTGCAGCATTTATCTCCTAATCCCCTTTCTGGGCAGAATCAAACAAATTTTCCATAATTTGATTTCTATATATTTGAAAGGAATTCCTGCATGTTCTACAAATTTTAATTGCTATATTAAAAGCTATTTGTCTTTGGAATTGATACCTAAAGGTATACTACACCTCTTTTATCAATTGACTAATAGCTGCTATAGTTTCCACTGATGAGGATTTATCCTGTTTAGCAATGAATTTAGTTATTTTCCCTTTTCCGTTATAGTAAATATCAAAATAATAGAGCTGTTCATGCTGGGTAAAGACGTATTTCTCCAGGTAGTTACAGTGCTCAACAGAAACAATCTCAATTCCTGTCTGACCCAACTTTTCCTTGAGTTGATAATAAAATTCCGCTAAAAAAGGCTTGTCGCTGGGGAACTCAATAACCTTTTCTTTCTCCACCAGTTGCTTGCCTGCCAAAGGTTCTAGTAGCTCCACCAGTAAATTTTGGGTTGTATTGGGGTTATAGTGAATGATAACCTTGCTTATTTCATCCTTACTATTATAATAAAAATCTACCTTCTCCTCATGGCCACCAAGATTCAGGATATACCTTTCGCAGTACTGGTGATGTATAATACTTACAATCTCTATATTGTCTAGATTATTGTCCTGGTCACAGTTACTTTTACTGACTCCTCCCTGGCCTAGCACTGCTGTCACTGCACCATATATTTTGTAATGGATTTGTTCCTCCAGGTTAAGTGCGCTTGTATAGGAAATAGATTCTTGCTTCTGGTTTTCCCAGCCATGAAAATTAATTAATTTCCCCGATTTACTACTTGCCTGGATAATAGTTTCAGCATCATTACTCAGGCCTAATCTTGGAGCATTCACTAGATAGAGAGTTTCTGAAGCTCTTGTAATCGCCGTATATGCCCAGCGAAAATAATTGCTATTTCTCAAGCCTCCCGAGAAGGTAAAGTCTACAAATACCCTGGCCCACTCTCCACCTTGGCTTTTATGACAAGTGATGGCATAACCGTACTTTAAGCGGACACAATTAAAATATTTATCTTGACTCAAGGCCATGTTAAAAGCTTCTGTATTAGGTCTTAGCTGGGGATGGCGAATTTTAAAATCCACATATAGGGCGTTTAGCTCGGATGCGCTCAAATCTCTTGAAGTGGAGTTTAGTAGATTCTCTATCATAAGGCATTCAAGGGTGTGTTTCTCACCGGTTTCTCCCACCAAACTCAGGGCAATCTGGCGGAAGTCCAATTTCACCACTTCTTTCCCACCCTTTAGGGAGACTGTGCGGCTGATTAGGGTGGGTGATGTCTTAGCAACAGTGGCAAACTGGCCATTGTAGAGTCTAGTTTGGTAGGAGTAATTATTTTGCACTATCAGCACCCGATCCCCTGACGCTATTTCCACTTTCCCCGGGAAGAAGTGGTTCCGGACCATCTGGTTATATTGCTGCACCTTTTCATTAGTATAAGCGATAATTGTTGTCTCCTCATTCACTTCATTGCCGCAGGCTAGGAGATACTGGTTGAATATATCAGGGGTAGCAACTAGCTTGATATCTGAAAAGCTTGTTTCCAGGGATAACTTGTTGAACTGCTGAATCTTAATGGCTTCTCTTAAAATAGTAGCATTGTGCAAAATCCCGCTCTCCCGCTTTTGTCTGACCACCTCTGTCATTTGTACTTCTCGAGACTTGAGGCTAAATTCTTCCAGCAAATACTTTGGAGAAAAGGCCGGGGAAAAACTATCATTCACTGGAGGCAGCTGGGCATCATCACCGATGAAAATCAGCTTGCGCCTGTTACTGGGACTGAAGCCGATGTATTTGATCAAGTCTTTTAACAGGTACCCTGTTCCAAACTGGACGTATTCCTGGTCGCTGTAGCTGTTGGAGACCATTGAGGACTCATCTACCAGATAGGCTGTATCCCCATTATCCTCATTGATCTGCAGCTTGAAAAATACCTTCATTGTTTCCGATGCCGGGGGAGCTGTTTTGTCTTTTGGCTTTAGTTCTTTGATGATTTCCTGGGAGTAAATCCTGCTGTGAATAGTTGTTGCCACAAAGCCTGTCTTATCCCTGATGATCTTGGCCGCTCTACCGGTAGGGGCCATCAGGCCAAATCCTCGCCCATTTGCCTGCATGTATTGACACAAGCCTTTAAGGATAAATGTCTTACCTGTACCAGCATAACCCTTGAGGATAAAGATTTGCGTATCATCCTGCAAAAAAAATTCCAGCTCCTTTAGCACCTGGCTCTGGCACCCAGTTAAAGTCACATGAGAAAAATAATCTTTTAGTGGTTTGTTGATATTCATACACTGCCTCCTCTCCCCCATTATTAATTGATCAGTCTGATATTTACTGCTGCTTGGGTGACCCGGTCTTTTTTCTTGTCATAGCTGGGGATAAGATAAAAAGTTACATAGGTGTTTTTAACAGCCAGTTCTCTTTTATCTTTAAAGCTGCTCATGGAAAAGAAGTATGACTGGTTATCATTTCCCACTCCCTTGATGAAGCCCCCTTTGCCATTATCCAAGATATTGGCTATCACGCCTCTTCTAGGCTCTTGACCGCCATAGCGGGCCTCTTCCCAGATGGACTCCAGCTGAGTAGTTTCTAACGTGTAATCTTGCCTGTTATCTGATATCTTATCTTCTCCGGGCACTAATTGCAGTTCTTCTTTCAACAGAGCTGTCAGCTCTATCAGACTGGATGGTATTTTATAGCTTTTTAACTCCCGTAGCCTATATGCCTGCTGAATATGGAGCAGTGCTTCTTCCTTTTTTCCTAATAACAACAGTAGCTTTGCCAATAACTCATAAAGACTCACTTTTTTGTCATGCTCCCCGGGGAGCAAGGCTGCCTCAGCGGCACATCGCAAGGATTCCTCTTGGTTGCCGAGCTTGTTATGCAGTTTAGCTAAATGGAAGAAGTTGTACCAATCTTTTTTCTTAGCTACTAAGCTTTCAAGGGTTACCAGCGCCTCATGATAGCTCCCCAGACCCGTTTGGGCCTTTGCCTTGCGCTCGCTTATCCAAAAGAAAAAGTCTCCATCCGTATCACCAGTCCAGCATAGAATGGCCTCACACAGCTCCAGACACTCTTTATACTTTTTAAGCTCATACAAAGCTTTTGTTTTGTTGTTATAGTATGACTGTCTCTGAGATATTAGCTTTCTGGGTCTACCTTTAGCATCTATTATCTCCTGTCTCTGCGACAAAAGGCTCTCCCCATCCAGTCTGTTTGCATACTCTAGAAGCTTTTCCCAGTTAGACAACTCTTTGCAGTAATCTATGGCCTTTAAAGCAGTAATAGTAAACGGGGAGTATTCCTCCTGCTTAGTGATTCTTAGAATTCCGTCTACCGCTTTAAAAAATCTTGGACTGTGTTCTCTCTCCTTCTTTGGGCTTTTTACCTCCAGATGATAAATTGTCCAGGCGTAGAGGTTGGTGATATATGTATTGTCAGGATTTAGCTTGAAAAGATAACGGCATACATCTAAGCAGGCTTCATACTGTCCTAGTTTGTATAAGCTATAAGCATAGGCTCCCCCACTATAAGCATCAAAACCTTCTCTGTTATCAGCCCATAATATTTTGCAAATCTGAACTGTCCCTTTAAAATCATTGGCTTTCTTTAGGCTCAGCGCTTTAATGAACAACTCCTTAGTATCTGTTGTCATCCATGCCCCTCCTTTCACTCTCACCCTGTTAATTAAATAACTGTCACTTATACCAGTATTCTAACACATATTCTATCACACAGATCAGTCAGTTTTTTGTCCCTAACAAAGAAAAAACACCTGCTCATGGCAAGTGCTTTAGACTTAGCTTTCAATCCTCTATCCATCTCTCATACCATATTTATTTATAAGCTTTTCTAGTAATGAATCCTGACTATTTTGAAGTCCATTATAAATAATTTGATGCTGTAAATAATCTAGAACTTCACTAACAACTTTTCCTTTACCAACAACTTTCTCAATATCTTTTCCATTTATTTGAATATCCTTATGATAAAACGGATATTTTTCTAGAGTTTCATTTCCAATTTTCTCAAAGGATTCTAAGCCAGTGTCCTGATCACCTTCTACACTTGCATAAAAATCAGCTTTTTTTAATATAACTAGATTATTAAAAGCATTACTTAACTCTTCTTTGTTATTAAAATAATTAGCTTCATTTAAAAACCATTTAACAAATTGTTTTTCATTTTCTATGGGTAACCTCATATGATTTTTAACTAACCAACAAATTAGCTTAGTTTTTTGCTTAGAATAATTAAACCTTTCAAAAAAACCTTTAGCTATTTTTTCACTCTCTTTTTCATGCCCAATATCCGATGGCTGGCCATCAGCATTAAATGCTCTAATACCTTCCAGTCCTTTGCCTATATCATGAAATAGTCCTGCCCAACGCAAGATTATATCCTTTGGCAAGCTTTCCAGCAATTTGAATGTGTGTTTCCAAACATCTAAATAATGATATCGGTAATTTTGTTTTAGATGTTTTAAATGGGAGATTTCAGGTAGGATAGGAATGTTAATTGTAGCACCATTAATTTGTCTTACACATGTTTTATCCAATATACCTATTTCATGAAAAAAATCAAAGCCGCTAACCGGGTTATCACTTAAAAGTGTTCTTTCAATCTCTGCCATAATTCGTTCAGAAGATACGTAAGCTATCATGGATGAAGAGTTGCTTGCAGCATTAATCAAATCTCCATCTAAACAAAAGTTAAGCTGAGCAGAGAATCTACCAGCCCTGAAGAGTCTTAGTCCATCTTCTTTAAATCGCTGATATGGATTTCCTACTGTCTTAATTACTCTATTGTGAATGTCAGCTCTACCACCGAAAGGGTCATATATTTCCCCATCCCTATTCATTAGCATGGCATTCATAGTAAAGTCTCTTCTAGATAGATTTTTTGTAAGAGAATCTTCAACTGTGGCTATTTCAACCTCTACTCCACTTACTATTAGCTTTACTATACCAAAAGAGATACCTATTGGATAATATCCAAAATTATTTTTTTTTGCTATATCCTCAATCTCAGTTAATGGCAAAGTAGTAATAAAATCATAGTCCTTTGGGGTTGCATTCATATATATATCCCTTACAGCTCCACCAACCAGACTGATATCATTAAATGCATTAAAAACTCTTAAGATTATTTCATTCATAATTGGCATCCTTTTGATTTTAATTTATTTCTGCTGCTATTATATCATAAGCCAGCTTATTCCTCACCACTATGGTCATGATAACACTCTTTTAATCGCAATA
>CAYVRD010000101.1:7289-8667 GCA_964454195.1 uncultured Clostridia bacterium | reverse complement strand
TAAAGCAGCAGCTAGAACGAATCATTCCCCGAGTGGAATTTCACGAGGAAAAGCTCCAAGAGCAATATGGTCCCTTAAATCGTCACCAATTAGATGACTTGATAAATAAAGAGATGAGAGATTTTTGAATAAAAAATAAACTGAATTCTGGAAACACTGTTGGTTTTTAATCAATGGTGTTTCTTTTTTTATTGGTATATTTAGGCAAGCACCATAATAAAAATAAGGTGAAAGGAAGGAGGAGTAGCGATGGTAAATAACAACCCCAATGGTCATCAAATTACTTTGTTAGAGCGAAAACGACTTCAGTTGACAGGTGTGGTCCACGTGGATAGCTTTGACGATGACGAAGTCATCCTAAATACTAAAATGGGAGGTATGGTCATCAAAGGGCAGAGCCTCCATGTAAACCAGCTAGACGTGGCTGCAGGAAACTTAACTATAGAAGGCTTAGTAGTAGGGATTCAGTATTTTGAAGAGGGCAAGAGTGTGAAAGGTAAAAGCAAAGGAATTTTAGAACGGCTTTTAAAATAAAGTAGGTGCTGATAGTGAGCTTAGTACTAGAACAACTAACCACGTTTTTTATTCTGCTAGGAGTAGGCCTGTTTATGGGTCTTGTCTTTGATGTATACCGAGTTAGTCGCAATTATATCAAGCTCCCTAAATTTATTTATCATATTATAGACCTATTAATATGGTTAATATTGGCGCTAGTTGTCTTTGCTTTTTTATTGATTAGCAACTGGGGCGAACTGCGTTTTTATATATTTATCAGCTTAACAATAGGTATTGGGATATACTTCGTATTATTCAGTAAATATGTGATATTCTGGTTAATAAAAATAAGTGAGGCAGGGATAAGGCTTGTTAAAATAGTAGCCAGATTTCTTTGGTTTCCATTTAGCCTTTTAGGAAAAATATTGGGAGTAAAAAAACTAAAAGATAGAGTGGAAAGGGCTATAAGGGAGTTATTGAGCAAAAAACAGTAGGTTCTAGAGTTATTTGGCAATTAAGCAGGTATACTCTGCTATATACCCTAAAAACAGGGAGTTAGGTCTTTTGACCTGATCCTGCAAATATGTGTATAATTAAAAAAACATAATAATAGGTCAAGGTGAAGTAAGCATGGTGAGTATCTCTAATGTGAGCCGTGGAATGTTCCAGCTAGGTGCAGTCTGCGGGTGAGCATTAAACAGAACGGAGAAAACAATGCGGAAAAATCTGACTTAGAGAACTGGGGTTTGTTTTGGCTCTCGTCTAATTGGCAGGGCAAAAACTAGACTACATATGATTTTTTGGCATAGCCATTAATAAAAATGTGGTTTAAGGTGAGTCGAAAGGCGAAACCTAAGCACTCTAACTCTCTTCTGAAATCAGG
>CAYVRD010000101.1:0-7189 GCA_964454195.1 uncultured Clostridia bacterium | reverse complement strand
TTTAGTGGTGTAGGAGAAGTGCGAACCTATAGAGATGACAATCTCACCTTGCAGGAGCTGGCTACCGGCAGAGTAGATGCGGTTATTACCGATCGCATGGTTGGAGTTATCGCTATTCAAGAAGGGAATTTTGGAAATCTGGTGCCTGTGGGAGACTTGCTTTACACCGAGACTATGGCTGTAGCTATCCGGCAGGAGGACAATGCTCTACGTCAGGCAATTAACAGAGCCTTAGCCGATATTATTGCAGACGGTACTTATGCTGAAATTAGCCAAAGGTATTTTGGAAGAAACATTTTAGAGGGTGTAGATTATCAAGTGACCTTCCCCGATGATCCGGAAGCAACCGATGATAGCCTACAAAGAGTATTAGATGCGGGAGAAATAACCTTTGCCATGAGTGGTGGTTATCCGCCCTTCAACTTTTTTACTGCCGACGATGTTTTAACTGGATTTGACGTGGAGATAGGTCAAGCAGTGGCCCAACGAATTGGAGTAGAATACACTCCTGTTACCACAGACTGGAGTGGAATTGTTGAGGGCTTGCGCTCAGGACGCTATGATGGGATTTTTGGCAGCATGGCCATTACTCCCCAAAGGCTAGAGGTGGTATCATTTTCTGATCCTTACTACTTTTCAGGAGCCCAGCTATTTGTAAGAGAGGACTCTTGGATTACAGGTCCACAGGACTTAGAGGACTAAATGACCTATCTTGATCTAAGTATCGTAACAGATAATTTTCACCTATTTTTTCCAGTAGCGATAGAGACTATGAAGCTTACCTCTGCGTCCATATTATTAGGATTAGTTATTGGCTTAATTGCAGCGTTTATGAAGCTTTCCACATTTTGGCCCATACGCTTTGTTGCCAACGTCTATATTACTGTCATAAGAGGAACACCAATTTTGCTCCAGTTATTTATCATTTATTATGGGCTAACCCATTTTGTTGTATTAAAGCCTTATCCTGCAGCAATAATAGCCTTTGGAGCCCATAATGGAGCGTATATTGCAGAAATCTTTAGAGGGGCTATCCAGTCTATTGATCGGGGTCAGATGGAAGCGGCCCGGTCAATTGGTATGACCCATTTTCAAGCCATGAGGCGAATTATCCTGCCCCAGGCCATCAAAAGGGCTATTCCACCTTTAGGCAATCAGTTTATCATTGCCCTAAAGGATTCCTCCTTGGCCAGCACCATTGCGGTAAGAGAGCTGATGCTTAGGTCTCAGCAGCTGGGAGCATCTACCTTCCGCTATATGGAGTACTTTATTATTGCTGGGATTTACTATTTGATTATGACATCTATCCTTACCCTAGCTGTAAACTATGTTGAGCGACGCCTGCGGGCAAGTGAACGCTAAGGAAGGAAGGAGCAGACATTATGTCAGAGCGAAATATAATGATAGAAGTAAAGGGAATTCACAAATATTTTGACAAGCTTCATGTGCTAAAAGGCATAGATCTTCAAGTTAAAGAGAGAGAGGTGCTGGTGCTGATCGGTGCCAGTGGCTCGGGTAAAAGCACTCTGCTACGCTGTATCAACTTTTTAGAGCGAGCTCAAAAGGGCGAGATATTAATTGCCGGAAAGAAGATAGAGCCGATAGAGAAGGTAATCACTGGGATGAGGCAGGAGGTGGGGATGGTTTTTCAGCACTTCAACCTATTTCCCCATATGACGGTTTTGCAAAATGTGATTGAAGGACCGGTTCAAGTAAAGAAGATTCCTAAGCAGGAAGCGATAGCCTTTGCCATGGAGCTGCTGATAAAGGTTGGACTAGAGGATAAGAGAGATGTATATCCTGCCATGCTATCTGGAGGTCAAAAGCAAAGGGTGGCCATAGCTAGAGCTCTAGCCATGCAGCCCAAGGTGATTTTGTTCGATGAGCCCACTTCGGCTCTGGATCCCGAGCTGGTGGGAGAGGTGCTGAACGTAATGAAGGAGCTGGCTAAAGAGGGGATGACTATGGTAGTGGTAACCCACGAAATGGGATTTGCTAGAGAGGTGGCAGATCGGGTAATATACATGGATGAAGGTATTATCATTGAGGAGGGGGTGCCAAGTCTATTTTTTCAAAATCCCCAAAAGGAGAGAACTAAAAGCTTTTTAAGTCAAATATTTTAAATGTAGTTATTGTGTAGCTTGGTGTGAAAGATAGCATTTTCTGACTAATGTTGGGGAATGCTATTTTTATTTAGCTAGTTACTAATATTTTGCAGGAAAAAATAAAAAGACCTAGAATAGTTATGTAATCGTATTATGTAGTTAAATTGTCAACAAGCTGTCATTAATTTGTGGATAAACATGGGGATAATGGGGATAAGTCATGCAGATAGAAATCAGAGGAGCAGAGCGATTAAGCTTCCGGGAGCGACAAGTGGTTACTCTAAAAGAGATGGGTGTACCCAGTGGTAAGATAGCAAAACAACTGGGACTCACTGCTAGCTCAGTGGCGACGCTACTACAAAGGGCCAGAGCTAAGGGCTACGAAGTAGTCATTGTAATACCTGGCAGTTCCATGAACCTTTTCCAGGAAGAAGAGGAGGAGATTGTTGAGTAATGGCAAAAATAAAGATATTTCCCAAAAGATCATCCCAAGCTCCGAGATTTGAATCGGAAAATATAAGACGGCCAAAGAAAAAAATCTGGCACAAGCCCTTGAGGACAATTTTAGCAGGCTTTGTCCTTTTTAATATTTTAGCTATAGGCTACTTTGCAGTTGAGCAACAATTAAAGCTGCGGGAGCTAGAGTCTGAGATTGGGGCACTGCTTCACCAAAAAGAAAGTCTAAATCAGCAGAGGGAAATGCTAAAAATGCAATTAGAGTCAGCTGAGCAGGATGAAATGGTTGAGAGAATAGCCAGGGAACGACTAGGCTTAATAAGACCTGGAGAGAAAATTTTGATTTTAAAAGAGGAAAACTAACGGCTAGATAACTTTTATTGACAGTTTCTGCTGGATTGAGTATAATATTCTAAAGATGTGACTCTTTTTGAGTTATTACAAGGAGGAAATTAAGTAGATGTCCATTGCGGTAGGCAGCATAGTTGAGGGTGTGGTTACTGGTATTACTAATTTTGGTGCATTTGTCCAATTGTCGGGAGGTGTAACAGGATTAGTACACATCTCTGAGGTGGCAGACGCCTATGTAAAAGATGTAAATGACTACCTTAAGGAAAAGGATGTTGTAAAGGTAAAAGTCATTAATATCGATGAAAAGGGCAAGATCGGTCTTTCTATTAAACAAGCAACAGCTCCAGTAAAAAAGGAATATGCTAAACCAAAGGTAAATGTCTTATCATTTGAAGAAAGACTTAGCAAGTTTTTGAAAGAAAGCGATGAGCGACAGGCTGACGTGAAACGGAATACCGAGGCTAAGAGAGGTGGCAAGGGCGGTTTCAAATTTTAGCCATCCCTAATAAATACAATCTGCTGATATTACTACTAAAGCATCTCTAAATAAAAGAGGTGCTTTTATTGTTATTTATTTGATTTTTCAGGACAATAAAAAGACTGGAGATGGTGAATCGCGATGATAGAGATGAACACCTATGGAGCCATAGATTTGGGAACAAATTCGGTACGACTCCTAATAGGCAGGATTGAGCAAAACCAGCTGGTACCTATTAAAAGTCAATTGATAACTACTAGACTAGGGGAAAAAATGTGGGAGCGGCCTTACTTGACAGAGGGAGCTATGCAGCGCACAATAGCTGCATTAACAGAGTTCAACTGGGAGCTAAAAAGGTGGGGCGTAGAAAAAATACGAGCAGTTGCTACTAGTGCTGTCAGGGATAGTGAAAACAAGCAGGATTTTATTAGACTGGTTAGAGACCGGGTGGGGTTGGAGGTAGAGGTTATATCTGGTGCTGAGGAAGCCAAGCTGGGGTATCAAGGAGTGGTGTGGGGAGCTGGAGGGGATGAGCCAATAGCTGTCTTAGACATAGGAGGTGGAAGCACCGAGTTTATCTTTTCTCGACAGAATAGGATATATGCTGAGAGCTATAATCTGGGTGCAGTGCGGCTAACTGGAAGCCCTATGACCTCCCAAGAAATCAGGGCAACTGTTGAGCCTGCTGCCCGGCAAATTAGAGACCTGCCCTCCAATACACTGCTAATAGGAGTAGGCGGCACTATTACTACAGCAGTTGCTATTAGAGAAAAGCTGGAGGTATATGAAAGGGAACGGGTTCACGGCCAAAAAATTTCACTCAAAGAAATAGAATCCATATACAGTAGGCTAGCTGCCTTGTCTTTAGAGGCTAGGTATGAGGTGCCAGGCTTGAGTCCTCAGCGAGCTGACATTATTGGGGCAGGGCTGGAGATATTAATTGGGTGTATGACAGCTGTTGATAAGGATATTATCCAAGCTAGTGAAGCAGATATGCTCTACGGTATAATAAACCAGCTGTGGCAATCAGATAAATAAATAATAAAAATAATGGTCATATTTCTAATCAAGAGGGGGAAAATATATAGGCAGATTTAATAATTAAATCCCGAAGGGAGTACAGAAGATGGACAATACCATATCCAGGAACAGCCTATTAAAATGTATGGGAGCTGCCGTCATATTAGGGATGCTTATAGCTGGCATTCCAAGTCAAGCAACGGCAAATCAAGAGCTGGAGGAGCCAAAAATTAGGGCTACTAGTGCTGTATTGATAGATGGAGCTAGTGGCAGAGTGCTCTACGACAAAGAAAAGGATTTGAAACGTGCCCCGGCCAGCCTGACAAAGATGATGACAGCTATACTGGCAATTGAGATGGGACTTCCGAATGAGATAGTAACAGTATCTTCCCATGGTGCAGGAAATAAAGTGGGCTCTGACATGGGACTGAATCGGGGAGATCAATTGACCTTGCGGGACTTAACTAAGGCTGCCCTAATCGTCTCTGCCAACGATGCTGCCCTAGTAATAGCCGAACATATTGGAGGCTCTGAGGAGAAATTTTTAGAGCTGATGAATAAAAAAGCTAGAACTATAGGGGCGATGAACACCAGCTTCAAAAATACCAACGGCTATTCGGAGCCAGAGCACTACTCCACTGCCTACGATATGGCTTTGATAGCCCGGTATGCCTTAAATAACGTGGGCTTTGCCGCAATTGTAAATACAAGTGAGACAGAAATAAGCTGGCATAATAGAGACCGAACATTGACACTGATAAACTCTAATCGTTTGCAGCGGCAACACGAATGGATAACTGGTGTAAAGACTGGTACAGCTAACACGGCGGGCAAGTGCTTAGCAGCGTCGGGAGAGATAGAGGGACAAACCCTTATAGCAGTGGTGCTTAATAGCAGCAATCGCTACGGAGAAGCCTTGAGTCTGCTAGAGTATGGCTTTAGCCTTCAGAAAAAGGTGGTTACAAAGGGACAGAGATTAGACAAGGTAGAAATTAAAAACGGGGAACCGGATCAAGTAGGAATAGTGGCTTTAGAGGATGTGTTCTTAAATATTAAAGAAGAGGAATTACAAAGTCTGGAAATAAATATTTTGTACCATGATGAGGAGCTAGCTCTTCTTCCCTTAATGAGACATCATCCTGTTGGGGTGGGAGAAGTAGTATTAGCTGGAGAAATAATAGCCAAGTTTTCAGTAGGAGTAGACGACTATGTGGAGAAGAAGAGCATATTTTAAATAGATAAGAGTAAAACCCCGAAAAGGGGTTTTACTTTTACTGAGGGGTAGGATTTTTTATTAAGTCTATTAAAGCCTTTAGTTCTGCATAGTCCTCCACTGAAAACTCACCTGTGATTTCCTGACCAGTCCAAGCTTGATACCTTTTGACGAAGGTTTCAGTGCTGGTGCCGAAACGACCATCGGCTCTCCCCCAGAACAATCCTAACTCCTTTAGATGGAGCTGCATCTCTACCACATCGGGACCACTCATTCCCAGCTTAAGAGGTCGTTTCTTAAAGCCAGGTGGGTAAGCGGGATAGGTATCGCTGATAATTGAGACTGGTGTGCCCATGGGAATTATGGGATACAGCTTTTCCACATTTTTATTGTGCATGCGAATGCATCCATGAGATGCGTTGCTGCCAATTGAATAGGGCTTATTAGTGCCGTGAATTCCATAGATTCCCCAAGGAACATTCAATCCCAGCCAACGACTCCCAAAGCCTCCGCCCCAATTAGTAGACTTATGTACCACCCTCCATTCGCCTATTGGAGTAGGTGTTTTATATTTGCCTACAGCTACTGGAAACTCTACAAAGACCTGATGGTCGCTGTATACAGTCAATATTTTTTTGTCAGCGTGGATGACAATGGAAATCTGTCCATCAGGCTTTTCCAACAACTCAATATCTGCAGCCTCCACAAGCACCTGGTCAGAGGCTAAAAGATTCCATGCCTCCAGGGTTACTACTCCTTCAAAGGGCAACTCATTAGATAGATGAAATTCTTTTATGGCAGATTGGGTAGCAGGCCCATAGATACCGTCTAAGGGACCAGGATTAAAGCCCAGCTCCTTTAAGCGCAGCTGTAGATAAAGCACATCATCTCCCCGTATAGCTGGGGAGGTTAGCTGGAGGTCTCTATGCACCTCGTTACATAGGGGGCAATCAAAGGCTTGAGCTCCAGCGGATAAAGGAAAAATAAACAGAAATATGAGCAGCAATATAAGCAATTTCTTCACTTGACACCTCCCTTCCAATAAATTTTGAAAAACATATAAAGCTACTGTAGATATTATCTGATTATTGTTCGGGATTTATGTACCTGCAGGAGACAAAACTTGTCTTATAAATCTGATAGATAGGGAAGGATTATTGCTTTCACCTTGCAGCATGCGAGTAGGCAGACTTGCAGACTATGCTATGTGACGGAGAGGCTATAGCGATTCAATTTTTTAGCAAATATTTGGCAAATAAATTTTAATTAAAATCCCTTGACTTCTGAAGACAAATAGTGCATAATTAGTAATCGAGCGGTGAAAATCCTCAATGAAAAACCTTAGATAGCGCGGGGTAGAGCAGTTGGCAGCTCGTCGGGCTCATAACCCGGAGGCCGCAGGTTCAAATCCTGTCCCCGCAACCATGGCGGTGTAGCTCAGTTGGTCAGAGCATACGGTTCATACCCGTAGAGTCACAGGTTCAAATCCTGTCACCGCTACCAAAACCTAAGGCCCGTTGGTCAAGCGGTTAAGACACCTGCCTTTCACGCAGGTAACACGGGTTC
>CAYVRD010000100.1:6846-8875 GCA_964454195.1 uncultured Clostridia bacterium | reverse complement strand
GCAAGTAGTTATTTTCTTCTAATAAGGGTAATGGATAGAGTTCACCCTCTGCCAAGGCTAGTCCTGCACTGTACACCGGATATCCAGGGTCTGGGATTATAGCCATATCTCCACAATTTAAATAAGTTAAAAAAATATGAGATAGTCCATCTTGGGAACCTAAAAGAGGTAGCACCTCGTTATCTGGATCAAGCTCCACCTGAAATCTTTTCTGATACCAATCTGCTATGGCTTGACGAAATTCCTTAGTTCCATGGGTAAGGGTATAATCATAGTTATTAGGATTCTCTAAAGCTGTATGTAGAGCATTAATAATATGTTCAGCAGGAGATCCGTCGGGACTACCTATCCCTAAATTAATAACTTTTATATTGTTTTTTTCTACCTGCTGCCGTAGCATATCAACTTGAGAAAAAATTCCTGAACCTAAGTTTTTTACTCTATCTGCTGGATTAATCATTTCTTTTGCGCTCCTCCAATTTTTTGATAGTTTTGAGGCAAACTCCGTATTTTCCAAAATTATTATTTTCCTCAGCTATTCTATGAAAATCTGATCCCCCAGTGGCTATAAGATCATACTCTCCACATAATCTATTCAACATATCTATTTCATTAATTGAATGAGCAGGATAGTAGACTTCTATTCCCTGTAGTCCTTTCTCCTTAAGCTCCTCAATTAGATATTGCCATCTATTATCGTACAAGCCTGGATGGGCTAATACAGGCACACCGCCACTGGCTATGATTAGGTTTATTCCTTGGGCAGGGGTAAGCTTAAATCTTTCCACATATAGTGGCTTATCTTTATTTAAATATCTTTCAAAGCTGTCTTCAAGGGTTCGGGTATAGCCTTTTTCTATTAGTAGCTGCCCAATATGGGGTCGTCCGATAGAATCCCCTTGGGCAATACTCTCCAGTTCTTTGAAATTAATTGATATCCCAAGGCTGATGGCTTTGGCGATAATTTGCTCTACTCTTTCAATTCTTTTCTTTTGAATAAACCTCAATTTTTCCTGTAATAATTCTTGTCTAAAGTCTATAAAATAACCTAAAATATGTAGTTCACTACCACCCCAAAGGGTGCTTAGCTCAATACCTGGAACTATAAGCATACTATACTTTTGACCAGCTAGAATAGCATTCTCAATTCCCCCTATAGTATCGTGATCAGTAATACTAATTCCCGTCAATCCAATTTCTTTTGCTAGCTTTACTAGCTGATCAGGCGCAAGAACTCCGTCTGATGCTTTGCTATGGGTATGTAAATCAATCACTTTGTTTTTTCTCCTTTTTGTCTATTTTAGACTATATGGGAAAAATTTAAAACATTGTACACAAAAAAAACCTGTTAGATTAAATAAACAGGTTTTTCTTTAAATAATTTTCATAATTATCTTTGCTCTACAATGAGCTTAATGGCCGTTCTCTCCTCGCCGTCTATTAGAATGTCAGTAAAAGCAGGAATACACACTAAGTCTACACCGCTCGGCGCAACAAACCCTCTAGCAATTGCCACAGCTTTTACTGCTTGGTTTAATGCACCTGCTCCTATAGCCTGAATTTCAGCGCTCCCTTTTTCCCTTAAAACACCTGCTAAAGCACCTGCAACAGAATTTGGACTAGATTTGGCAGAAACTTTTAATACCTCCATTGATTCGTTAACCCCCCTATTTTGTAAAATAATGCTTTGTATTTCCAAATTTTATATTCTATATAAGTTCTCCAAATCCTTTTTTAATTCTTAATTTTATATAAATTTCTGAATATTTTCAATACTTATTCCTTTGCCCGTACTACTATCCAATTCTATTACTACTCCATTTAGCTGGGCAACTCCACTGGCTACTTCAAATTTTGCTGGCATTTGGGTAATAAACTTATTGATGACAGTTTCCTTTTTTACTCCCAAAACCGAGTCTCGAGGGCCAGTCATTCCTACATCTGTAATATAGGCAGTTCCATTGGTAAGTATCCTAGCATCAGCTGTCTGAACATGAGTATGAGTGCCACATACTGCACTGACCCGTCC
>CAYVRD010000100.1:0-6746 GCA_964454195.1 uncultured Clostridia bacterium | reverse complement strand
CCCATAGTTAAAAAATCAATTCCTGCCTGTAAAAGCTCATCCATTATCTCTTTAGTAATTCCATTACCTCCAGCAGCATTTTCTCCATTGGCAATAGTGATATCAACTTGATGCTCATTTTTTAGCTGAGGCAACAACTGGTGAACTGCTGCTCTACCCGGCTTGCCTACTATATCCCCAATCATCAATATCTTCATTTACTCTTATCAGCCTCCTAGTGAAATAAAAACGACCCACTTATATTATAAGCAGGTCGTTTTGTTATTGCAAATGGGCATTACTACTTAGCGTAATCAACAGCTCTTGTCTCTCTTATAACAACCACCCTAATTTGCCCAGGATATTCCAATTCAGCTTCAATCTTCTTTACAATTTCTCTAGCTAACATAATTGAATTGGCATCATTTATTTCCTCTGGTTTTACCATTATGCGCACTTCACGACCTGCTTGAATAGCAAATGACTTTTCAACTCCTTCAAAAGTTTCTGCGATTTCTTCAAGCTTTTGAAGCCGCTTAATATATGATTCCAAAGTCTCTCTACGAGCACCTGGACGGGCAGCAGAGATAGCATCACAAGCCTGCACCAAGACCGCCTCGATAGAGTTAGGTTCAATGTCGCCATGATGAGCAGCTATGGCATGAATTACCTCATTGCTCTCACGATATTTTTTGGCTAAATCTGCTCCAATAGTAACGTGTGGTCCTTCTACTTCATGGTCTACAGCTTTACCTATATCGTGCAATAGCCCAGCTCTTTTTGCCAGCTGTACATCTGCACCTAGCTCAGCTGCAATAGTACCAGCTAAGTGGGCAACCTCAATAGAGTGTTTCAACACGTTCTGACCGTAACTAGTTCGGTATTTTAACCTGCCTAGTAGCTTAATTAGTTCAGGATGGATGCCGTGGACACCTGTTTCAAAGGTAGCCTGTTCACCCTCTTCACGTATTTTTTGCTCTACTTCTTTTTGAGCCTTTTCAACCATTTCTTCAATTCTTGCTGGATGTATTCTGCCATCTAGAATTAGCTTTTCTAAGGCAATACGAGCCACTTCCCGACGGATAGGATCAAATCCAGAAAGAATAACTGCTTCTGGTGTGTCATCAATTATCAAGTCAATACCAGTTAGGGTTTCTAGCGTCCTGATATTTCTACCTTCCCTACCTATAATACGTCCTTTCATCTCGTCGTTTGGTAGAGCAACCACAGATACAGTAGACTCAGCAACATGATCTGCTGCACATCGTTGAATAGCTAAAGAAATGATTTCCCTGGCCTTCTTTTCGCCTTCTTCTTTAGCGTTCTGTTCAATTTCCTTTATCATGATAACTGCTTCATGATTTACTTCTTCTTTAATAATATTTAATAACAAATCTTTTGCTTCTTCTGTAGTTAATCCAGATAAACGCTCCAATTCAGCTAACTGTTGCTTTTGAATTGAAACAATATCCTCTTTAATCGTATCAATCTCATCTTCCTTGCGCTGTAGTTGGGCTTCTTTTTTCTCAATGCTCTCTGTCTTTCTGTCGAGAACCTCTTCTTTTTGCATTACCCTTCGTTCCAAGCGCTGTACTTCATTTCTCCGCTCTCTATTTTCCCTCTCCGCTTCAGTACGCAGTTGATGTATTTCATCCTTAGCCTCTAAAACAGCTTCTTTCTTTTTAGCCTCAGCTAATTTTTCTGCCTCTGAAACTATCCGGTTAGCCTCCTGTTCAGCAGAGCCCAGCTTTGCTTCAGCAAGAGATTTCCTAATGAGATATCCAATACCTAGACCAATGACTAAAGCAATAATTGCAGCAATAATTATCTCAAAAATTTTTTTCACCTCCCTTTTTTTAGTGTTCTTTTTCCAAATTAATTTGCATTTGTAAATGTTGTATCAAGAGGATGCTTTATATACGATAAAAACCGGGAATTATCCCGGCTTCTAAAATCCTATATTTATAACGGGTATATAGCTCCCACTGTCCTTAAAACATCAAGGTTAATAGTAGAAAATATACACAAATTTAATTGTTAATATTAATATATTTTAAAATGTAGCCTAAATATATATATATCAACCCGTTAATAGGACTCTGTCAACCTAGCATCTCCCAAATTTATTGTAGTATTTTGTTAAAAAAAAGTCAAGTTAACAATAATCATTAAATAGTTTCTTAATTGTTCCAGAAGTATAGCCTCTATTATACAAAAAGCGAATTGCCTTTGGAATATTTTCCCTATCAATATCTTTGCCAAATTTTTTTTCAATTAGACTATTAGCCCTTAAATATTCCATATCATAGCTATATTCTTTTTCAATTTCACCAAGCACTTCTTTACCTATTCCCCGTACCAATAGCTGATTAAATATTTTATTTTTCCCCTGACCCTGCAGGTTTTTTTTTCTTGCAAAATCCTTTGCATAGTTTAAGTCATCAGTATATTTATTTTCTGCTAAATATTTTAGAACCTTATCAACTAGATCGGGCGAATATGCTTCGTTAAGTAAGTATGCTCTTATCTCTCCTGTACTTCTACTTTTCTTTGCCAGATATCTAAGAGCTATATCTTTGATTGTTTTAAATTCAGCATCCATTTTTAATCATCTTCCTTTCGTCCTACAAAAAACAAAAGCCCTATTAAGGGCTTTGCAATTTTAGTCATTTGATTCAATATCTATATCTTCCTCTGGAGCAACAGGTACTATCTTGACCTGCAGCTTATCTTTAACCATGCCATGAATCTGCTCTACTAGCTCAACCCGCTCTTTCAAATAATTCTTAGCGTTTTCCCTTCCTTGACCTAGCCGCTCATCACCAAAGGAATACCATGCGCCACTTTTGTCTATAACCTTACACTCAACTCCCAAGTCTAACAGGTCTCCTTCTTTAGATATTCCCTCGCCATACATGATATCAAACTCAGCCTGCTTAAAGGGAGGAGCCACTTTATTTTTTACGACCTTCACCCTAGTTCTGCTGCCAACCATATCATTGCCCTGTTTTAAGGTTTCTATTTTTTTTATCTCCATTCGGATAGATGCATAAAATTTTAGAGCTCGTCCACCAGGTGTAGTCTCAGGATTTCCGAACATGATTCCAACTTTTTCTCTTAGCTGATTTATAAATATGGCTGTTGTCTTTGATTTATTTATGGCACCTGCCAGTTTCCTTAGGGCTTGAGACATGAGTCTAGCCTGTAATCCCACATGGGCGTCCCCCATCTCCCCTTCGATCTCTGCTCTAGGCACAAGTGCAGCTACCGAGTCTATAACTATTACATCAACCGCATTACTGCGCACCAGCGCCTCTGCAATTTCTAAAGCCTGCTCACCTGTATCTGGCTGAGATATGAGTAAATTATCTGTATCTACTCCTAATTTACTAGCATAGCTAGGATCAAGGGCATGTTCTGCATCAATAAACGCAGCTATTCCTCCCTTTTTTTGGGATTCGGCAATTATGTGAAGGGCTACAGTAGTTTTTCCTGAGGACTCAGGTCCGTATATTTCTACAATTCTACCTCGAGGAACCCCTCCTACACCTAATGCTATATCTAAAGATAGAGCTCCAGTGGGAATTACTTCAACAGCTAGCTTAGCTGATACCTCCCCCAGTTTCATAACAGAGCCTTTTCCAAATTGTCGTTCTATTTGAGACAAAGCTAACTCTAAAGCCTTTTTCTTATCACTCATTTTTTCTCCCCCTCAAAACATTTGTTCGATTTTAATTATAAGATTTTTTCCAAAGCTTGTCAACAATCAATTTGCATTTATTGTCTTTTATCTAGAGAACTTTTAGCTGCCGCATCTACCAAGGCGTGAAATAGGTGTATACAAAAATTCAGTTCCTCTGGATGCCATTGTACTCCTATGGCAAAGCCTTGTTTTCTTTCTATAGCCTCGATTATGCCATCTCTTGCCATGCCGCTTATCCTAAATTCTGGTGCTACTTTATTTATAGACTGATGATGAAAGCTATTCACTCGTAGTTCTGCTACATTAAAGATCCTATGTAGCATTGACTCAGGTGCAATGTCTATCATGTGGGTAGGATGCCATCTAGGGGCCTGCTGTTGATGCTGAATTTTCATAGATGAGGCTATATCTTGATAAATGTCTCCTCCAGCAGCTATGTTCATTATTTGAGCACCTCTGCAAATGCCTAACAAAGGAATATTTTCTGATAGACACCTTTTAGCTAGCTCTACTTCAAATTTGTCTCTATTTGGATTGATTTGTCCGCAGCGGGGAATAGGTTCCGCACCAAAGTAAATTGGATCTGGGTCACCTCCACCAGCTAATACCACTCCTTCTACCGATTTTAACACTTGTAAAAGATTGTTTTCTGTATAAGCCAAAAGTACAGGCAACCCCTTAGCTTGAATTATTTTGTCTACATAGGCACTATTAATAAAAAATCTGTTTTCTTTATGACAGTAATCCATTACAATTCCTATTCTGATCAAAATAATCATCCCCATTATAAATATTATTTTACCAAATTTTTATGAGAATAATTAGTTTGCTATGCCTGTGGTAATAACCTTATTAAAAGTATTTCTCTCCAAGGTAAAACCAGTTTTTAAGTTAAAAACTTTAAATACGTCTACAGCCACCAGGCTTATCTCCTCTTCAACTATATTAAAATGTAGCATCAGTACCGAATAAGGGGTTTCATTTACTGTTTGCAAACCTCTGATACCTGCCGCACCTGATGTACCCGCATCTAAAATAATACTTGAACCCACCTGACTAATAGCTACTCTATGATCATGTCCGTGCATAATTATTGGAGCTGTGCCTGCTAAGCTGGTTGCCAGTCGATGATTATGTACTGCTATTATATGCGGTTCTTTTCCCCTTTCCTCAATAAAGCTGTGTATATCACTTACTAGACCCGCTACTTCCTCAGGCCTAATCGCTGTCAAATCTGGCGTTTTTGAGGCTGGATCACTAAAGCCATAAATATTTAGTCCCCTAATTTGAGTTACAGCTTGGTCAAGCAGGATAACATTTTCGATTTTTTCCATTGCATTTAATGTCTCTTGTGAGTCATGGTTGCCCCCAATAAATATATAGGGAACCTTTAAGTCCCTTATTTGTTGAAATATTATGTTTTCCAGCGGCGTGCCGAAGTCCGTTTCATCACCAGTGTTTATAATGAAGTCGGCTTTAAAGCTTGTTGAGATCTGTTTTACAAAATCAAAGGCTGCTGGATTATTATGAATATCTGATACGTGTAGCACTCGTAAATTAGTAGCCAATGGCTGGCGAAGCTCTAAGGTATCGATGGTTTGATAGACTTCAAATAGATTCTCGGCGATTACCTGTAGTCGATATCCTAGCTCATCTACTGCAACTATAGCTTCCTGAGCAAAGCTCATCATCCAGGGAGCTGCTTCCAGCATGCCGCGAAACTCGGGGTTTTGAAATTGATTGACATCATAGGTACGATAGGTTTGATATAACAGCCCCCCCATCAACAGGGTTCCCACCAGCATCCCTATTAAACAACTACTTCGTTTGTTTGGCCCTAATATAACTATTAAAAATCCTGATCCTATCGCCGCTAACAGAAGAATTCTAATCACATACCTGTTAATAATTTGGGATACCTCTTTGTTAACAGCCTGAGTTATATCTTGATTTATTGTGGGGTTTCCAATATCTAGCTCTAATAATTGTTTAATAGCTTGAAAATCAATATTTGTCAGGGTTATTATTATTTTTAGAGGTGATTGATGGGTTTTAGCTCCAATACTCCCTAAGGGTGGCAGCCTAAACTCAGTAAATCCATGATCAAAAATCTCTAGGCTAATATTAAATTCAAAAGAGCCTAAATGGACATTCATACTTCCCAATAGAGAAACTGCTAAAAGAGCTCCTACAATAGCTAATATCACAACTAGGAAAATGCGATTAGCTTTCATATATTCAGTCCTATTCTATAATGTGATGTAGGTTTATTATAGACCAATCTAGTCTTACTAATACTGATTCGTTTAAAGTTAGGTTATATGAAAAAGAGAAGTGGTCAATTAGCTGACCAATTCTCTTTTTAAAATAAGTTCTCGCAGAATGTCTCCTGTAATTGCTTCTTCTTTTATCAGTCTTTCAGTTATCATATTAATTTCATTTTCCAAACTACCTAGATATTCTTTTACCTCTAGCTCTAATTTGCCAATTATAGCTACAATGGCGCTATTAAGTTCTGTTGGCTGCAAATCCTGTTGACTAACTACGCCAAGCTGTGATAAACCTGCATAGATAATATTTTTTGAAAGATTAACAGCTTGATTAAAGTCATTGCTAGAACCGGTGCTTTTATTGCCTAGGATTAATTCCTCAGCTATAGACCCACCAAGACACACCTTAATCTGATTCTCCAGCATCTCCAATGTGTAAAGGTAGGTGTCCTCAATAGGGTTTTGTCGCATATAGCCTAGAGCATTTCCTCGAGGAGTGATAGTAAGATGGGCCACTGACTTTTTCTTAACCCATTCGCTGATTAAAGCATGTCCAGTTTCATGCACAGCGATGCGCCGCAGCTCATCTTTTGATGGTTTTCTATTAACCTTTTCACCTACTATTACCTTATCTATTGCCTCAATAATGTGTTGATGTCTAATACATTTAGCCTCTTGGCGCATTGCCATAATGGCAGCTTCGTTTAACAGGTTTTCTAAATCCGCTCCCGAGAAACCAAAGGTCTCTTGGGCTATTTGTTCTAATTGCACCTCTTGATCCAGGGGCTTTCCTT
>CAYVRD010000099.1:0-9257 GCA_964454195.1 uncultured Clostridia bacterium | reverse complement strand
AAGTGAAAGTGAGAGCCCATTGCTCCTCGCAAAACCTTTGGATTATAGAGATCAACAGTACCCTTTGTCAAAAGCACTCGAGAAAAGCCAGCAGCATCTGCTGTGCGAATCAGAGTACCCAGATTTCCTGGATCCTGCAGATTGTTTAAAACTAGTATGCAAGCATCACTGTCTATAGAGTCAGTAGAAAAGGAGTCCAGCTCATTAGTATTTGGAATTTTAACAGCTGCCACTATCCCTTGAGGGGTAATTGTGTCTGAAAGCTCCTTGATAACTTCTTCATTAGCTATCGAATAGGGTATATAACCTCCTGCCAGCTTATTGGCAATAATAGGGCTGATGACATCTATTTTTTGAAAAACATTTTGAGTGCCTATTATCTGGTCAAGCTGCTGTCCACCCTTTATAGCTTCCTCTATCAGATGTACCCCTTCAACTAAGACCTGCCCCTCCTGCTCTCGGTATTTCCTTTGCTTTAGCTTGCGCAGCCTTTTTATTATATTTTGAGATGCCAGTGTTCTATGCTCCATTTTTTACCCTCGCTATTCAATATGGCGAAGCTGCTCTTTAGTCCCCATAGCCACTAATACGTCTTCCTTCTGAAGAACTGTTTCCCCACCAGGACCTACTAGTATATCACCTGTTCCTCTTTTAATAGCCATAACGCTAATGCCATAATTAACTCTAAAGTTAAGCTCAGCTAGTGTCTTTCCGTAGTATTCAGGCTTGGCCTTTACCTCAACAATGCTGTGATCCATAGATAGCTCTATATAATCTAGCACGTTGCTGGACTCTAAGTTATGCGCCACCCGTACAGCCATTTCCCGCTCGGGATGCACTACCCGATCTGCCCCTACCCGCTCCAGAACCTTTCCGTGTAGATCACTGAGAGCCTTGGCAATGACAAATTTTACCCCCTGCTCCTTGACTAGCACCGTGGCTAAAATACTGGCTTTAATATCTTGTCCAATAGCAACTACTACTACATCAAAATTCCTGATTCCCAACTCCTTTAAGGTATCCTCATTGGTGGCATCTGCCTGAACAGCATGGGTAGCAATATCTACTACAGTCTTTACCCGCTCTTCACAGTTGTCAATCCCTAGTACATCGCAGCCCATTTCCCGCAAGGTCTTGACCATACTTCTGCCAAATCTCCCCAGTCCTATCACAGCATATTGTTTCATCACACAAACCTCCCATGTAAAAATCTCATACCACAGGCTTTTTCTAACCAATAACCACATCTTCCTCTATATATTTTACATTAGATTTCTTTCTAGATTGGGATAAGGCAAAGGCCAAAGTCAAGGGTCCTAATCTGCCTACAAACATAGTTATGGTAATGATAAGCTTACCAGCAGGAGATAACTCAGGTGTTAACCCCATGGACAAACCAACGGTGGCAAAGGCAGATATAACCTCAAACATCACTACATCAAAGGGGGCTCCTTCTGTATAAAGAAGTAATGAGCTAACTGCAAACACAGCCCCTATACCAATAACAATAATGGCTAAGGCTTTATTCACCAAGTGCTGGGGAATGCGGCGGTTAAAAATATTAAAATCCCCTCTACCCCGCATCATGGAATACACCACAACCATTAGGATACCAAAGGTAGTTAGCTTAATTCCTCCCGCGTTACTGCCTGGACCACCACCAATAAACATCAAAACTTTTGTCACCGCCAGCGTTACAGGATGCATATCTCCAATCTCTATAGTGCTAAAGCCCGCCGATCTAGGAGTCAGCCCTTGGAAAAGACTGGCCAACAGCCTTTCCTTGAGGGTGAACTGCTGCATAGTGGCTGGATTATTATATTCAAAGATAAAAACAACCAAGAATCCCACAAAGGCTAATACTGCTGACAGGGTCAACATTAGCTTGCTATGTAGCGATAGCTTCTTAAACTTTCCTTTTTTCATATACAAGTCCACCATAACAGTAAAACCTAATCCCCCTATGACAAATAGGGTAATAATTGTCAAATTGACTATCAGGTCGTCAGTGTATTGGTGCAGGCTGCTGGGGAACAAATCAAAGCCAGCATTGGCAAAGCCAGATATGGCATGAAATATTCCATAATAGGCTGCCTTACCCAGACCCATTTCTGGCAGCCATCTCAGTGTTAGTATTACTGCCGCCACCGCCTCTATAGTCAAGGTGGCTATAATTACAACCATAGTCAATCTAACAATTCCCGAGTAGCTTAATTGATTTAAGGAGGATTGAAGAACTAATCGCTCCTTCAATCGAATATGTTTTCCCAAAATAATAGCATATAATGTTGTTAGGGTCATGAAGCCAATAGCGCCAATCTGGAACAGAATCATTATTACTACTTGTCCAAAGAGAGTATAGGCTTCCCCTGTATTTACTACCACTAGTCCAGTAATAGTTGTAGCAGAGGTAGCAGTAAAGAGCACATCTAAAAAAGTCAGCTCCATACCTGGAGTCCTGCTAATTGGCAGGCTAAGCAGAAAGGTACCAATGCTGATCATAATAATATATCCAATAATTAATATTTGAACCGGATTTAGTTCCGGTTTTCTATTCCATTTCAAACCTCTCACCACCCCAGTATTCCTAGGAACACATCACAAGTATACCATAAAATATACAAAAAACAAAAACTCTTATATTGCTAAAAAGCTTGGTCTCAGCGACCAAGCTTTTTAGCAATAAATACTTAAATACTTATTAATTAGTTTAGCTTTTCCTTGGCAACACTAGCTAGCTTGTTAAATGCATCCATGTCATTTACCGCTAAATCAGCTAATATCTTGCGGTTAATATCTACGCCGGCCAGCTTCAAGCCATTGATAAGTCGGCTGTAGGATAGTCCATTCATACGAGCTGCAGCATTAATTCTTGTGATCCACAGCTTGCGGAAGTCTCTCTTTTTAGCTTTTCTATGGGCATAGGAATACGCTAAGGATTTTAGCAGCTGCTCTTGGGCAGGTCTAAATAGCTTAGACTTTGAGCCATAGTATCCTTTAGCTAATTTAAGTACTTTTTTATGACGTCTACGAGTTGTAACGCCTCTCTTTACTCTTGGCATTGATTTTACCCCTTTCTATGTTACCTAGTATGGAAGCAGCTTGGAAATACGTTTCATATCACCATCGCTGACTATAGTGCTTTTTCTTAGGCTACGTTTTCTCTTTGGAGATTTTTTCTCTAGAATATGGCTGGCAAAAGCTTTTGAACGCTTTACTTTCCCAGTTCCTGTTTTCTTAAATCTCTTAGCTGCACCCCTGTGGGTTTTCATCTTTGGCATTGAAAGTTGCCTCCTTCCAGAACTTCAATTTTAGCGAAGATTATTTTTGATTGATTGGATTTAAAATCATAATCATATTTTTTCCTTCAAGCTTCGGGTGTCGTTCCACAGTTGAAATATCCTTAAGCTCTTCAGCCATCTTCTCACATAGCTTCTTTCCTAAATCTGCGTGAGATATTTCTCTACCTCTAAACATGATGGTGACCTTAACCTTGTCTCCATCCTCTAGGAATCTCCGGCCATTTTTAGCCTTAGTTTGAAAATCGTGGTCTTCAATGTTAGGACGCAGTTTTACCTCTTTCACATTGATCACCCGTTGTTTCTTCCGGGCTTCCTTTTCCCTTTTGCTTTGCTCGTATTTGTGCTTACCAAAATCCATAATCCGGCACACCGGTGGTTTGGCATTAGGAGCTACTTCTACCAAGTCTAAGTTCTGCTCTTGGGCTAATCGCAGCGCTTCTTTAGTACTGACGATTCCCAGTTGTTCCCCAGAATTACTTACAAGCCGGACCTCTTTGGCACGAATTTGCTCATTAATACGTTCATCCTTATTACTAATAGTCTGTCACCTCCCGTGTTTTTAAACCATCCGGGCAAATAAAAAACGGATGGAATACATACTCCATCCGCCGATAGCTTTCCCACAGCAATAATAAATAGTGCAAGAAATTCTTTAGTGTATTAACCTTATTAGCAAGTGACCATAAGGTGAGAAGCGGATGGCTTCTGCTTTGTTATGATGTTTACCTAAATAACTATATCAACTAACACTTTACTTGTCAAGAAGAATGAAGAAATATTTTATTCTTCTACAACACTTTCATCCATAGCTTTATTGTCTATCTGTTCACTAATACTCTTTATAAACTCCTGCAACGCCACTGAGCCCAAATCACCCTTGCCCCTCTTGCGCACTGCAACAGCTCCCTGTTCCTGCTCCTTTTCTCCTACAACTAGCAGGTAGGGAATCTTTTGTAGCTGCCCTTCACGAATCTTATAGCCAATTTTCTCATTGCGTCCATCCACCTCTACTCGCACTCCAGCAGCAGTCAATTGCTTTGCCACCTCTTTAGCATAATCTAAGTGTCGCTCGCTAATAGGCAGCACCTTAGCTTGCACTGGAGCCAGCCAGGTTGGAAAAGCTCCAGCAAAATGTTCAATCAATATACCGATAAAACGTTCTATACTGCCAAAAACTACCCGATGAATCATAACAGGGCGATGCTTTTGACCGTCCTCGCCAATATAGGTTAAGTCAAATTTTTCAGGTAATAAAAAGTCTAGCTGGATTGTACCACATTGCCAAGTGCGATCTAGGCAGTCCTTTAGATGGAAGTCTATTTTAGGTCCGTAAAAGGCGCCATCCCCTTCATTGAGAATATAGTCTATCTCCAGCTCCTCTAAGGCTTCCTTCAAGGCACTAATAGCCTTATCCCATATTTCATCTGAGCCCATTGCCTTTTCAGGCTTAGTAGAAAGCTCAATATGGTAGCTAAAGCCAAACATCTTATAGAACCTATCCACCAACTCAATAACACCTTTGATCTCATCTTTAATTTGAGATGGTAGCATAAAGATATGGGCGTCATCCTGAGTAAAGCAGCGCACTCGCATTAGACCATGTAGAGCGCCAGAAAGCTCATGGCGATGTACTAGACCCAACTCACCAAGTCGCAAGGGCAAATCTCGATAGCTATGCATCTTGCTAGCATAGACTAGCATCCCCCCAGGACAATTCATGGGCTTAACTGCAAAGTCCTCTTCATCTATTTTGGTAAAGTACATGTTATTGCGGTAGTGATCCCAGTGACCTGAGGTTTCCCATAGGCTGCGACTTAAAATTACAGGTGTTTTAATCTCTTGGTAGCCCGCCTTAGCGTGCTCCTGTCTCCAGAAGGTTTCCAGCTCGTTGCGCAAAATCATCCCTTTTGGCAAGAAAAATGGAAAACCAGGTCCTTGATCCATCATAGTAAATAGCTCTAATTGAGTGCCCAGCTTACGATGATCTCGCTTCTTAGCTTCCTCCAGCTTGTGCAGATAATCATCTAAGGCTTGCTTTTTGGGGAAGGAAACTCCATAAATTCTCTGCAGCATTTTATTATTTTCACTGCCTCGCCAATAGGCGCCAGCAATACTAGTCAGCTTAATTGCTTTTATCTTTCCTGTGCTAGCAACATGAGGGCCAGCACATAAATCTATAAACTGCTCCCCTTGGGTATAAGTGCTAATTACTGCATCCTCCGGTAAATCACCTATTAGTTCAACCTTGTACTCTTCTCCTCGCTGTTTGAAAAAGTCTATAGCCTCATCACGACTCATTTCTCGGCGCTGATATAACAAGTCATCCTTAACTATTCGATCCATCTCTTTCTCAATTTCTACCAAATCCTCTGGCGTAAACTTGTGCTCAGAATCAAAGTCGTAGTAGAAACCATTTTGGATAGCAGGTCCTATACCCAGTTTGGTACCGGGAAACAGCTTTTGCACAGCCTGAGCCAAGATGTGGGAGCTACTATGTCTAAATACATCCTGTCCTTCCTCAGAATCGAAGGAGAAAAGCTCTATTTCCCCTCCTTTGCTCAGCGGTAAATGTAAATCCACCAGATTGCCGTCTAGCTTAGCGACAATTGCGTCCTTAGCCAGTCTCTTACTGATATCCTCTGCTATCTGATAAGCAGTAGTGCCCATGGGATACTCCCTTTGGGAGCCATCTTTTAGAGTAATTAAAATTTTGCCCATTTTTTGACCTCCTCAATATCATTTCATTTAAGTTTCCTGCCTATTTTATAGCTAACAATAAATAAAAAAACTCTCATCCTAATAAGGACGAGAGTTATACCCGTGGTTCCACCTTTTTTTGAAGAAATAAAAATTCTTCACTCATTTCCTATTAACGGCAGGCTTTCCGGACTGGTTTCTAGAGCCTTTAACCCTTGTCCCCCAGTCAGCTCCCAGGTGGTATTTTAAAAGAATTTCAAATAAGTGCTTTCAGCCTATGGCACTTTATCTCTGCTTGAATCTTCAATTAAAACTTGTCCTGTTCAAAGCTAATATTTTTTCTTGTTTAGTTAAAAATATTATATGTGTAATTTTTTTGTTTGTCAATTCTAATTGTAATTCTAAGGGTTTAAAAGCCTTATAACAACCACCTGAACTAGTCCAATAAGGAATCCAACCACAGCCCCTAAAAGCTCAATATGTCGCAACTCCCGGGCAACTATTTTTAATATAATAGATTCCAACTGCCTTAAATCGTAGCTGTTAATCTTTTCCTCAACCAGTTGTCTTAGGGAAATATTGTCCTTTAGCTCCTCCCTAAAATCTTCTAGTAGCTTAGCTATAATAGCTGGAGATTCTCGACGAACCACGTCTTGCACCTGCTGAAAAACAATGTTTTTCATCCCTAAAGGCAAGGATATGGGCAAGCGATCCATTAAATGCTGATAGAGGGTTATGGCTAAACCTTCTATCAGCTTGGTTTGCAGCTCTGGGTTTTTGACCTTATCTAATAGGTCATCTATTGGCAATAGATCCACTTCTACAAGAGCACCCACATCCTCAGCAATTCTACCTCTATTCTTAGGAATCATTCCAAAGAACTGGTAGTTAATAATCGGAATTTTAACTGGATTATAGGGTCTAAAAATTAGATAAATTGCTATTTTATTAGTTAACCAGCCTATTAATGCCCCTATACCAGGAACAATTAAGTATAGCCACCACATCTTTTTACCAGCTTTCTTTTTTAGAACACTATAGCAAATTTCAACAGAAGAATCAACCTACTCTAATTTTCTGCATGCTTTTGACACCATTGACAGCCATGACA
Source organism: uncultured Clostridia bacterium (assembly GCA_964454195.1). GTDB lineage: Bacteria > Bacillota > Desulfitisporia > Desulfitisporales > JAWSUQ01 > CAYVRD01. The sequence goes on along the minus strand of CAYVRD010000099.1, from coordinate 2,147 downwards.
CACCTCTACTCTTTGATTAAATACCTCTTCTATAGTGATAATTGTGTCGTTTTTATCTATCTTTTCTGCAAAGTGAATATATAATTTTTTGGGAGCAATTGTAATTAAGGCGCTTATTAACAAATCCTCATAGTTCACATCCCCATCTATAATTTCATTGAAAAAACCATCGATGTATTCATGGCTTATCTCTTGCTGTTTATCATCAAATAATAGATGCTTTTTATCCTCTTTTATAACTAAGTGAACAGTATGAAGTCTAGGCTCCTGAATCTCTACAAAATATCTTAAAAGTTTTATAAATTCTCGATACTCCTTTTCCATCATGTACTCGTCTACAGCATAGCTCACAGCATCAGCTAAGTCAGCCACATAGTCCTTCAGTCTAAACCTTATGAATCCATCGATATTTATCTTATTATTGGTTTCCAGATATTCCGATAGGCGATTATTCACCTTAGCTTTTCTATTTAGCTGATATACCACTGTTTTACATTTAGTAGGGTGCCCGGTTTTTATTAGTTCCAAGCTTCTTTGATAAATTACTTCTTTTTCCTCTGGAGTAAAAAAGTAATAATTATCCTTTAAGATTTCATGAACAATTTTTTGCTCCCAATTGTTTAGTATTAAGTCAGATATCACATTGGCAAAATATCTTTTGAAAAATAGCTCACTATCGTTATTTTCATAATCTTGATTTTTAAAATCACATTCCAGCACTGCAAACTTGCCCTTAGCAGCTGGTTGGATTTCCAGCTTCAAACCGTTTACTAAAAAGCTTTTCGCCTCCATTCTGATTTTTTCCTTTAAAGCATGGATTTCCTCGGTAGTCCCTAGAGCGACCATTTCAGCCATTTCTCTACACCCCTTTTACTGTTTAATCCATATATTATATGAAACAAAAGCATTTTGATTATCTTTTATTCTTGTAATGTAGTTTCCCCGACTTAAATTCATGTAAACTGTATTATTTTTATCATAAATGGAAGAATAATTAATACATAGCCTTGTAAACTAGCCGTATAGTAATTAAATTTAAAGGAGGTGATAATTTAAATGAAATGTAGACTAAAGGAATGTAAGTGGCATAAAAATGGAAATGGGAATGGTGGAGGTTGACATCATCCAAATCTGGCTGGATTTGGCCGACAAAAAAATGGTGAGATAGTAAACTGTTTCGAGCCTAAGTCTTGAAAAATGAATTTTAAAAACTAATACTAATAGGATGGAGGTAGGAGCCATGTTGGGAAAAGGCACTAAAAAAGCATTTAGTATTATGAGTATTATTAGCTATCCAGTGGCTTTCATTAAAGGTGTAATTATAGGTAGAATACTTGGCAGAAAGATGTAGGGTTGGGAGTACACATATGTGTACTCCCTTTTTGGTTTCAACAAAAAAAGCAGGCCCCGCCTGCTTAAGGTATGAAGTCAACTATCTCTAATTCACTATTTGCCAAATCTATATACTCTAACCCACACTTAACCATAGGCTTGTTTGGATGGTTTGGATTTACATAAACAATCTCCCCAACCATATCATTGCTTAAAACCACTGTGCTCCCAGGATAATTGCTAGTCATATTACTTAAAAATGCCTGACAAATATGTGGGTCTAAATTTCCAAAGCTACTAGCAGCAATTTCCTCTGCCACCTTAAAGGGAGATCGTTTAGTTGAATAAGCCTTATCAGATGTCATAGCATCAAAAATATCAGCTACAGCAATAATCTTTGCATAGATATGAATCTCCTGGCCCTTTAAGCCTAGGGGATATCCAGAGCCATCAATTCTCTCATGGTGAGTGAGAGCAGAGAGAATTATAGTGCCAGCCAACTCCCTAGAACCAACTAGGATTTTAAAGCTATTTAGAGGATGAGCCTTAATTAGATTATACTCCTCCTTAGTCAGCTTTCCCGGCTTATTAATGATTGAATCTGGAATCTTTGCTTTCCCGATATCGTGAAGAAGTGCTGACAAAACAACGTTAAACTGATCCTGTAATTCGAACTTTAACCATCTACTTGTAAAATAAGTAATGATGGCTACATTAACAGGATGGGTGTAGCTGTAAGGGTAATCCACGTTTTTAGCTTCACCTAATGCCTTTAGAAAATTTCTGTGCTGGCTTAGCAAGGCCACTAAATCTCC
>CAYVRD010000098.1:0-9408 GCA_964454195.1 uncultured Clostridia bacterium | reverse complement strand
CTAGTTTTTTCTCAGCTATTTCACGTTTTTGAGTGCAAATCCGAGCGGCATAATGTTTTTGAAGTAGGTATATTTTCTAATATTTACTTAGTGATTGCGGTGGCAATTTCTGCAACTATGCAGCTACTAGTTTTATACCTACCATTCTTTCAATCTGTGTTTAAAACAGTACCCCTATCCTGGTTTGAATGGAGCATTATTCTAATAGTTGCTGGAGGCAAAATGATGTTTACTGCTTTAATACATTTTATTGTGGGCCCCATGTATCGAAGATTATCGATTTCCCGAGTTGGGTAAAAGCAAGTTAAAAAGAGCTTAGTTGCTACTAGATTTGAGCTAGAGGCAACTAGGTTCTTTTTCTTTAAATATCTTTGTAACTCTAAGGGTTTTCAAAATAGTTGCAGGAAATACAATTAATATGGTGAATATATAGGCGGAGTAAACATAATTGGCAAAAAATGAGGGATAACTAATATAGAGGAACGAAAGGTGATTGGGGGACTAGCAATGATAAAAAGCATGACAGGCTTTGGCAGTGCAGAGTTAAGCAATAGCAGATGGCAGATAAGATGCGAGATAAAAGCTGTTAACCATCGGTATACCGAGGTAGTTGTTCGTATGCCTAGACAGTTTGTTTCCCTGGAGGAAACAGTGCGCAGCCTAGTGCAAAAAAAGGTAGTGCGGGGAAGGATCGAGGTTTATTTAAACTTTGAGGAAACAGAAGAAAAAAAGAGTATGGTAAAGCTTGACAAAGAATTAGCCTTAGCTTATCATAAAACTTTGAACGATTTGTCATCTGTGTTAGGGCAGGAATTAAAGGTCACAGCTATCCAATTAGCTCAGATGCCTGAGGTGCTGCAGGTTAAAGATGAAGAGCTGGATATAGAAATAATCAAGGAAATGTTAAGTCAAGTTGTAATAGATTCTCTAGAAAAACTTTCTAAAATGAGAGAAATAGAAGGAGAAGAACTGACTAATGACCTCTCCCAACGCCTATTGAATTTACAAGGGCTGATCCATAAAATTAGAGAAAGAGCACCTCTAGTTGTCAAAGAGCATCAAGTGCGGATAAAGGATAGGATTAAAGACCTATTAGATCACATACCCTTAGATGAAAACAGGTTGGCCATGGAGATTGCAGTACTTGCAGATAAAGCGAACATCGATGAAGAACTGGTAAGGCTGGAAAGCCATTGTCATCAATTTAAAAAAGCTTTTGACTCTTTAGAGGCAGTAGGTCGTAAGTTGGACTTTATAGTACAGGAGATGAATAGAGAAGTGAACACAATAGGCTCTAAGGCCAATGATATGACTATATCTCATTTGGTAGTGGAAGCGAAAAGTGAGTTGGAGAAAATAAGGGAACAAGTGCAAAATATCGAATAGGAGGAGATAAGGTGGTTAAATTAATCAATATTGGTTTTGGCAATATTGTTTCTGCCAGCAGAATTATTTCTATTGTTAGTCCAGAGTCTGCACCTATTAAAAGACTAATTCAGGAAGCTAGAGACAGAGGGATGTTAATAGATGCGACCTATGGCAGAAGAACCAGGGCAGTTATAATTACCGACAGCGATCATGTGGTTTTGTCAGCGGTCCAGCCTGAAACTGTCGCCCAGCGCTTAAACAACAATAAAGACAATAGTCAAGAAGAAATGGAAGAATAGGTGAACTATGAAAAGTGGAATACTATTAATTATTTCAGGACCTTCAGGTGCCGGTAAAGGAACAATATGCAATGAACTACGTGCTAGAAATCCCCAAATTCACTACTCTATTTCGGCTACAACAAGGCCAGCTAGAGCCATAGAGAAGGATGGGGTTAATTACTATTTTATAACAAAAGCTCAGTTTGAAGATATGTTGAGCAAAAACTTATTCCTAGAATATGCCCACGTATATGAAAATTACTATGGAACCCCAAGAGAAAAAGTAGAGGAAATGCTGCAGGTTGGGCAAGACGTAATCTTGGAAATTGACATCCAGGGTGCCTTGCAAGTAAAAGAAAAATACCCAGAGGGAGTCTTTGTCTTTATCATGCCCCCTTCAATTGCAGAGCTGGAAAACCGCATTAAATCAAGAGGAACCGAGAGCCAGGAAGCAATGCTTAAGAGGTTGAGCTGTGTAGATAGTGAAATTAAGCAGGCTAATAAATATGATTATATGGTAATAAATGATGACGTGGATCGATGTGTTAAGGAAATTACAGCCATACTAACTGCAGAAAAATGTCGGGTTGAGAGAAATATGGAAATCGTCCAGCAATTATTATCCGGGAGGGATTAAAGATGAAACAGCCTTCATTAGACAAATTATTAAACGTGGTAGATAGCAAATATACTCTAGTAGTGGCAGTAGCAAAAAGAGCTAGACTATTAAACGAAGGGGAAAAAGCATTTGCTTATGGTAACTATATCAAGCCTGTTACTACAGCCATGCATGAATTGGCAGATGAGCATATTTCCTATAAGAGGTTAAAATAATACCAATGCAAGATTATGGAGACAAAAATATCGTGGTTGGTTTAACTGGGGGAATTGCCTGCTACAAAGCGGTTGAAATAGTTAGCAAATTAACTCAGCAGGGTGCTAATGTCCAAGTAATAATGACAAAGGCAGCTTGTGAATTTGTTACGCCCTTAACCCTGCGTTCTGTATCAAAAAACCAGGTATTTACAGATATGTTTGGCGTGGTAGAGAACTGGAATGTAAAGCATGTATCATTAGCTGAGCAAGCTGATTTGTTAGTGATAGCTCCTGCTACGGCAAACATTATTGGCAAAATAGCTAATGGCATCGCTGACGATTTGTTGACTACCACAGTAATGGCTAGTACAGCTCCAGTTCTGATAGCGCCAGCCATGAATGTCCATATGTATAACAACCCAATTGTACAAAATAATATTGCTAAACTCCTGGAGCTAGGCTACCATTTTGCTGAGCCTGAGGAAGGATATTTAGCTTGTGGAACAGTAGGTAAGGGCAGACTGACTGCAATTACAAATATTTTAGATAGAATAGCTCACCTACTTAAAGGTACAGAAGAGCTTCGAGGTTTAAACTTTTTAGTTACTGCTGGAGGGACTAAAGAGCCTATTGATCCAGTGCGTTATATTGGCAATCATAGTTCTGGAAAAATGGGATATGCTATATGTGAAGCATTATTGGCAAGGGGAGCAGAAGTAACCTTGATAAGTGGACCTACATCTCTGCCAGTACCCAAGGGAGCTAAATATATAAGCGTTACTACAGCCCACCAAATGTATCAGGCTTGCCGACAAGAATATTCTAAGGCACAAGTAATAATTAAGGCAGCAGCAGTTGCAGATTATCGGCCAATACAATCAGCAAATCAGAAGCTTAAAAAAGCAGACAGCGAAAAGCTCGTTATTGAATTAGAAAAAAATCCAGATATTCTTGCCTATCTGGGGCAAAATAAACAAGAAAAGCAGCTGCTAATTGGATTTGCAGCAGAAACAGAAGAGCTATTAGCCAACGCTGTAGATAAAATGCATAGAAAAAACCTTGATTTAATAGTGGCTAATGATGTGACCATTCCAAACAGTGGATTTAATGCAGCTAAAAATCAAGTCTCATTTATCCAAAGAGACGGGTGTGTTGAAAACTACCCCTTGTTAAACAAACGAATTGTGGCGGAAAAACTGATAGAAAAGATACTTAAATTACTGCACAAGGAGTGAAAACTATGTCCAGAAGATTGTTTACTTCAGAATCGGTTACTGAAGGACATCCGGACAAAATAGCTGATCAAATATCTGACAGTATATTAGATGCTATTCTATCCCAAGATCCAGAAGCAAGAGTAGCCTGCGAAACCTTAGTAACTACTGGATTAGTGTTAGTTGCTGGAGAAATAACTACAAAATGTTATGTAGATATTCCCAAAGTAGTAAGAGGTACTATCAGAGATATTGGATACACTAGAGCAAAATTTGGTTTCGATTCGGATACTTGTGCCGTACTAACTAGTATTGATGAGCAATCTCCAGATATAGCCTTAGGGGTTGACCAAGCATTAGAGTCTAAAATGGGCAAAATGGACGATTATAATATAGGAGCTGGAGATCAGGGAATAATGTTTGGCTATGCTACAGATGAAACACCTGAATTAATGCCACTGCCAATCTCGCTAGCTCATAGTTTGACTAGAAGATTGACCTCAGTTAGAAAGGAAAAAACAATTCCTTATCTAAGACCTGATGGGAAATCCCAGGTAACTATTGAATATGAGGGAGAGAGACCGAAGAGAATAGATACAGTTCTTATTTCTACTCAGCATCGACCTGATATTACCCAAGAGGTATTAAGTGAAGATATAATTGAAAAGGTGATAAAGCCTACTTTGCCTCAAGAATTATTAGATGATCAGACTAGGTTTTTAATCAATCCCACCGGGAGATTCGTCATTGGTGGTCCCCAAGGGGATGCAGGGCTAACAGGACGAAAAATAATTGTGGATACCTATGGGGGAATGGCTAGACATGGCGGAGGTGCATTTTCGGGAAAAGATCCTACTAAAGTTGACCGCAGCGCGACCTATGCCGCAAGACATGTGGCTAAAAACATAGTAGCTGCAGGATTGGCTAGTAAGTGTGAGGTTCAGTTGGCATATGCGATAGGAGTTGCTCAGCCTGTATCCATATTGGTAGACTGTTTTGGCACCAATAGGACACCTGAAGAACAAATTAGCAAGCTAGTGGGTGAAATATTTGACCTGCGTCCCGCTGCAATTATTAAAAACTTGAATCTGCGGCGGCCAATCTATAGACAAGTTGCTGCCTATGGGCATTTTGGCAGACCTGATTTAGATTTGCCATGGGAGCAATTAGACAAGGTGCAGCTATTACGAGATTCCTTTAATTAAAATTAAAAAAACATGAAACCAGGTAAAAATATACCTGGTTTCTCTTAATTTAATCCTACTTTTTATGCTATAATAATTAAATGGCAATAAAATGGAGGAGGATAGTATTTTGGCTTATGCACAAATAATTGTAGAGATTAACCATCATCAAGTAGACAAGCTGTTTGATTATGCTATTCCTCAGCCGTTAATTAATCAGGTACAACCAGGTATAAGAGTTAAAGTACCCTTTGCCAACAGAATAATTCAAGGATTTGTTATGGGATTAACTGATACCACACCTCATGAGAATTTAAAAGACATAATTGAAGTATTAGACCAGCAGCCTGTTATTACCGAGGATTTAGTAGAGTTGGTCAAATGGATTTCTGAAGAATATTGCTGTCAACAGGTTCAAGTGTTAAAGGGATTGCTTCCTGAAAAGGTAAAAAACTTTAAGCAAAATCAGGAAAAAAAATACATAGTGATAGAGGATAGACAACTATTAGAGCTGGAAATGGAGAAGCTAAAAAATAAAGCACCAGTCCAATATAGAATTTTAGCTCACCTAAAAACAAAAGAGATAGCTCAAAGTGCCCAGCAGCTAAGATTGGCTTTGGGTGAAGTTCAAGCTTCACTTAAGACGCTAGTAGAAAAAGGTCTAGTCAATAGCTTTCAGGAGATTAGTGACGAAAATCCATATCGGGGCATATATTTTCCCACCAGTCAGCCCTTTCAACCAAATCAGGAGCAAGAAAGGGCTATTAAGGAAATATGTACAGGAATAGATAGCAATAAGTCTACATCCTTTCTACTGCACGGTATTACAGGTAGTGGAAAAACAGAAATTTACTTGCAGACTATTGCCAATGCACTGATACATAATAAGGACTCTATAGTGCTGGTGCCTGAAATCTCCCTCACACCTCAAACTGTATCAAGATTTAAAGAGCGGTTTGGTGAGCAAGTAGCAGTATTTCACAGCAGATTAACTGCTAACGAAAAGCTGGATCAATGGTGGAAAATAAGAACTGGCCAGGTAAGGCTAGTGATTGGTGCTAGATCAGCTATCTTTGCGCCTTTTAAAAACCTAGGTCTAATTATTATTGATGAAGAGCATGAAACCTCATATAAACAAGAGGAATCCCCCCGGTATCACGCTCGGGATGTGGCTTTAAAAAGAGGGCAGCTCTGCAATTGTACAGTGGTACTAGGAACTGCCACACCATCTCTTGAAACCTATTATAATACGGTAGAAAAAAAGCAGCATAAGCTGTTAACCTTAAGTAATCGTGCCAAAGGCAATCTACTGCCAGAAGTTACCATAGTAGATTTAAGAGATGAACTAAGGCGGGGAAATCGTGGTATATTTAGCAAAGTTTTACACAACAGTATTTTGGACAAAATAGCAAAAAGAGAACAAATAATTCTGTTTCTCAATCGAAGAGGCCATAGCACCTTTGTAAGCTGCCGGGAATGTGGCTATGTTGCCCAATGTCCCAATTGCGCTGTTAGTCTAACCCTTCACAGCGTTGAAAATCATCTAAAATGTCATTATTGTGACTATGTACAACCTAATCCCATCAAATGTCCTGGGTGTGGTAGTGGCAGTATTAGACACTTTGGCTTAGGTACTCAACGAGCGGAGGAAGAAGTAAAAAAAGAGTTTCCCCATGCTCGAGTTTTGCGGATGGATGTGGACACTACTAAGGGAAAAGGCGGACATCAAAGAATATTGGATCTATTCCGTCAAGGGAGAGCAGATATTCTCATCGGGACTCAGATGATTGCCAAGGGGCTAGATTTTCCAAGAGTAACACTGGTTGGAGTTTTAGCTGCTGACTTAAGTTTAAATTTGCCTGATTTTCGTGCCTGTGAACGAACTTTTCAACTTATTGCTCAGGTAGCAGGGCGGGCGGGAAGAGATGATCTTCCAGGAAAGGTTATTATTCAAACTTACTCCCCAAGCAATTATGCCATCAGATATGCCAAAGACCATGATTACTGGGGTTTTTATCACCATGAGATAAGCTTTAGACGTCAATTTGCATATCCTCCCTACACTGAATTAATAAGAGTTGTTGGCGCGGGACAAGATCAGGAGCTGGTGGAAAAACACATAAAGGGATTTTACCATGCCCTAAGCCTAAAAATAGCTGAGCTGGAGCTTAAAGAGGGTCAGGTAATTGGACCATTGCCAGCACCTATCAGCAAGATTAAGAACTACTATAGATGGCACCTGTTAATAAAGGGAAATAAAGCCCCCCTGTTAAGCTGGCTTAAAAAGAAGTCGGACGATTATTATCTTAAAGTCAAAGAGGTAAAGCTGACTATTGATGTTAATCCATTAAGTATATTATAAGGAGGAATTAATATGGCTATATTTGAAATAGTAAAAGATGGTGATCCGGTATTGAGAGAAAAGGCAAAGGAAGTCCCCAAAATAACTCCCAATATCCTAAAGCTATTAGACAATATGGCTGATACCATGTACCATGCAAATGGTGTAGGACTGGCTGCTCCCCAAATTGGTGTCTCCAAGAGAGTAATAGTAGTAGATGTGGGAGAAGGCTTGATAGAGCTAATTAATCCAGAGATTGTAGAGTCCTGTGGCTTTCAAACTGATGCAGAAGGCTGCCTTAGTGTTCCAAATGTGCAGGGAGAGGTAACTAGAGCCCAAGAGATTGTGGTAAAAGGCTTAGACCGCAATGGACAGGAGGTTATGGTCAAAGGATCAGGGCTTTTAGCTAGAGCGCTCTTTCATGAGATTGACCATTTAAACGGAGTTTTATTCACTGATAAAATCAATAGATAATAGAGGGGAGTGGGGCTAGTTGAAAATAGTCTTTATGGGCACTCCACTGTTTGCCCAAAAATCATTGGAAGGTCTATTAAACTCAAAACACCAGATAGTAGGTGTTTTTACTCAGCCAGATAAGCCCCGAGGAAGAGGCAATAAAATAGCCTATTCACCGGTTAAGGAGTTGGCCCTTCAACAGGATATTCCTGTTTATCAGCCTAAGACCTTGAAAGATCCATTTGTTTATGAGCAAATAAAAGAGTTAGCTCCTGACATTATTGTTGTAGTAGCTTATGGACAAATATTGCCAGTTCAAATATTAGAGTATCCCCCTTACGGCTGTATAAATGTTCATGCTTCCCTCCTGCCAAAATATCGAGGGGCAGCACCTATTCACTGGGCTATTATAAATGGAGAAAAAGTAACAGGGATTACCACAATGTATATGGCAGAACGATTAGATGCAGGTGATATGATTCTCAGCAAAGCAATTCCTGTTAGCCCTACTACTACTGTAGGAGAGCTGCATGATGCTCTGGCAGACCTGGGCAGTGAGCTACTGCTAGAGACGCTAGATTATATTGAACAAGGCTCTACTATCAGAATTTCTCAAGAGGAATCGGAGGCTACCTATGCATCAATGCTTAATCATCAGCATGAAATAATAGATTGGTTTAAATCGGCCGAAGAGATAGTAAATCAAGTCAGAGGGATGAACCCCTGGCCAGTAGCTCATACTTGGCGCAATGGGCAAAGATTAAAAATATACCTAGCCCGAAGGGTAGATTGCAATTCTGAGACATATCAGCCGGGACAAATAATAGCCTTAACCAATAAAGGCTTTGTGGTACAAGCTGGTACCGGTGCTGTGGAAATCCTTAAAGTCCAGCCAGCAGGCAAAAAAGAAATGACAGCAGCAGATTACACAAGAGGTTATCAGGTGGAAATTGGAGAGTTTCTTCAGCAAAGCTAGGTGGTGATTGAAAAGCCATGATTATAAAAAAAAGAGTATTTATTGGCTTGATAGGCATATCATTAATAATAGGGCTAGTGCTAGTTTTTGGGGTATGGTTGCTTATAGTCAACAATAAAGTTAACATACTCCACAATTTGCTGTTAATTAGCTTTGGTGCAGCCAGTGTTATATTGGTTGCGATTTTAGGCCTGGGACTATCGGCGCTAATTTGGAGTCTTTGGGTTTCTAAGCCTATTTATGGCTTGCAAAAATTTATCCAAGTCACTACTGATTGGCTGTTTCCCTTTGCCATCAAGATGGGTAAACTATTTGGGATAGACCAAGATGTTATAAAAAGCTCATTTATTGAAGTCAATAACCAGCTGGTTCAAGCTAAAATGATAAAAGTAGATCCCAGTAAGCTTTTAATCTTGGCACCCCACTGCTTACAAAAAAGCAACTGTCCTCATAAGATTACCGTGGATATGAAAAACTGCCAGAGATGTGGTGGGTGTTGTGTCAACGGACTATTAGACATAGAACAGCGCACAGGAGTAAAGGTGGTGGTGGTAACAGGAGGAACTTTAGCAAGAAAATTTATTGAAGATCATCGACCAAGAGCTATAGTTGCCATAGCCTGTGAAAGAGACTTGACTACTGGAATTCAAGATGTGGCTGGCTTACCAATAATAGGCGTATTAAATGTTCGTCCAGAAGGGCCCTGCTGGAATACTCTAGTAAACATAAAAAAAGTTGAGGAAGCGGTTCAAATAGTGACTAAGGGTCATCA
>CAYVRD010000097.1:0-9586 GCA_964454195.1 uncultured Clostridia bacterium | reverse complement strand
TCAGAGGCTCTTAGACCTTTTGCTGAGCTGCGCATGGTAATTTACGCACTGATGTTGATTGGAATCATGTTATTTAGACCCCAAGGATTACTGGGGACAAAGGAGCTTAGCTTTGATGCAATAGAGAAGCTTTTGGGACTTTCTAAGAAACGGGGTGAACCGGTTGACAACAATATTAAAAACAGATAAACTAGGCAAAACCTTTGGAGGTTTAAAGGCAGTAAGTGACTTTGAAATATTCTTAAACCGCGGTGAGCTTATAGGCTTAATAGGACCTAATGGAGCAGGTAAGACTACCGCCTTCAATATGTTAACTGGTGTATACGAGCCAACCACGGGAGACATTATCTTTGATGGGAAAAGCGTTGTAGGAAAAAAGCCTTATCAAATTACCCAGCTGGGCATGGCCAGAACCTTTCAAAATATTAGGCTATTTAAGGATTTGAAGGTTATAGACAACGTTAAAATTGCCTATCATCAGAATGTAAACTATGGAGTAGCTGCGGGTATTTTGCAAACAGGTAAATTTAGAAATGAAGAAGTAGAAATTACTAAAAGAGCAGTAGACCTGCTAAAGATATTTAAGCTAGAGGACAAGATGGATGAGGATGCTAAAAATCTTCCTTACGGAGAGCAGAGAAGGCTGGAAATCGCTAGAGCCCTAGCTACTAGACCTAAGCTATTGCTATTGGATGAGCCTGCGGCAGGGATGAATCCCCAAGAGACCCATCAGCTAATGGAAATGATTCGTTGGATTAGAGATGAGTTTGACTTGACTATCTTGCTAATTGAGCATGATATGTCCCTTGTAATGAACGTCTGCGAGAGAATATATGTATTAGATTACGGCAAAATAATCGCTCATGGCCTTCCTGATGAAATAAAAAATAATCCAAAGGTTATCGAGGCCTACTTAGGTGAGGAGGTCAGCTAATGCTAAAAGTTGAAAACATTAACGTATACTACGGAGCTATTCATGCGATAAAAGGCATTTCGCTGGAGGTTGAGCAAGGTGAAATTGTAACACTTATTGGTGCTAATGGAGCAGGAAAAACTACTACCCTTAGGACTATATCTGGATTAAATAAACCTAAATCTGGCAAGATTACTTTTAATGGAACTGACATTACAAATGCTCCAGCTCAAAAGATGGTTGAAATGGGCATGTCTCATGTTCCAGAGGGCAGAAGGGTATTTGCAAATATGACCGTATTTGAAAACCTAGAACTGGGAGCATATCTGCGCAAGGACAAGGCTGGAATCAAAGCAGATATGAATAAGGTTTTTGAGCGATTTCCTCGCTTGCTGGAGCGCAGAAGTCAAATATCTGGTACCCTAAGTGGTGGAGAACAGCAAATGCTAGCCATGGGCAGGGCATTGATGTCTAGACCTAAGCTTCTATTGTTGGACGAGCCTTCTATGGGATTAGCGCCATTGCTGGTGCAAGAGATATTTGCAATCATTAAAGAGTTAAATCAAGAGGGAACCACGGTATTGCTAGTAGAGCAAAATGCCCATATGGCTTTATCTATTGCTCATCAAGGATATGTATTAGAAACAGGACGCATAGTGTTGTCGGGTAAAGCAGAAAAGCTAGCAGCCAGTGAAGAGGTTCGCAAGGCCTACTTAGGTGGCTAAGCTTGTACTTAGCCTATTAATATGTTATAATTCCTTAGGCTATCGGTAACAAGTAGCATCAATGCTAATGGGAGTGGATGGATCCTGGTGGGTTCCCTGGACTTCAAATCCAGTGGCGTGCGGCGATCCCGGGCGCGGTGGGTTCGATTCCCACGCACTCCCGCCAAGCTTAAACCATAACCATAATTACAGTATTATAAAGCCCCTTATCGCAGCGCGATAAGGGGCTTTTGTAAATTAATTAAACATAGCCTAAAGGGAGGCAAGGTACTTTAATTTACCGCTAAGACGATAAAACTCTACTGGGTTTTTTTGATCGAGAGCTCTGTCTATAGCAGTTAACAAGGAACTGCGCCGATGAAGATGGGGAGCTTGTCCCTTAGTAGAATTTACTACTTTAAGACGGCGCTGACTGCTGCAAAAGGCACATGCAGGAGACTCGGGAAGAGCTAGACGACAAATTAAGGCGTCAGGGGGATTGTTGTGTAGCAGGTAAATAATTTGCTCTGGATCACTGTAATGCACGCCATCAATCTTACATACAAAGGGAAAGGTTTTGGAGCCTTTAGCAGAAACCAACAGAGAGTTGGGCTGTTGACGAAGGCTCTTAGAAAAAGAAACCCTTTCTAAAAGATAAGAATTTCTAGATATATAGTAGAGAATCTTTGCTGCAGTGGGGCTCTTAAGGGGAAAATTTGTTAGAAACCAAGTTAGATAATCTTGTTTTTCTTTTAAGCTTTTCTGTTTCATGGTGATACCTCCTATAAATACCCATAGTTTTATATAGTACTAGATATATGGAAACAATAATATAGTATAGACTATTAAATATATATTAGATGTTTCTATAGGCAATCCTCTAGGTAAATAATACCGATAAAGGTAGAACTTATAGTAGAAATAGAAGGAAAGTACGGCCTTATAGCGAATAGCTTTATAGTCAATCACTTAATTGGCTATTAGTTGATAAAGGGGTAATACGCTATGGTCGAGGCGACTATTATTTATACGACAAATGTTATTCAGGCAGGTTTATTAGCATGGGCAATGAGTATATTAGTAGGAAAAGAAGCCTCAAAAAAGCAAATAGCCCTATTTGCAGTTGCCTATGGCTTAACAGTTCCTCTCTCAAGAAAAATATATATTTTTTTTGAGCTGCCCTTTTATACCCATACACTTATTTTATTGATATGGGCATTTGTTCTGTACCTAACAATAATTAGACTTTCTGCATTTAAAGCAGTTATTGCCACATTGCTGGGCATACTGTTCTTTTTAATCATCGATGGACTGATAATTATTCAAATATCGAATTTATTTAATATTTCTATAGAAGCAGCATCCACCAATATTTGGCTATATTTCTTGCTGGCCAACGTCATTAACTTATGTTTTTTATTTATTATAGCAATAAACAAAATCTTTGGCTTTAGCTTATTTGTAAAAGAAAACGAGTGATTAGGAAGATGAGCAATAGGAATAATACTAAAAAAAAGTGGCTGCTAGCCATACTTATACTTAATGCGGTGATAGCTATTACCGCAGTCACTTTAGTTTCTGCCCAGTTTGATTATATGTATGACCTAGGTAGTAAATATCACATGGAGAAAATAACTTCTTGGTTATTGATTATTTCTAGTATTCTTGGGATAGCTACATTAATAGTAGCTATAGAGATAATTAAGCTATTAGAGATAGAGACGGAAGCTAAGCTGAAAAGTCAACATATTAAAACACTAGAATCTTATAATTTAAAGCTGAGAGAGCAACGGCATGATTTTTTAAATCATTTACAGGTAGTCTCGGGATTTTTGCAGCTTTCAAAGTACAAACAAGCTCAGCATTATTTGTTGAAGGTATCGGACCAAATGACTACCACAGATGATGAGAACTTAGCGTTAGATTCAGAGGTGGGCATGCTCATCTATTCTAAACAGCTGGCTGCTAAAGAATTTAACATCCAATGGCACCAAGAAATTGATGCAAATTTGAAATATCTAGTAATGGATAAGGTAGATCAGGTTCGAGTTATGGGCAATATTATTGATAATGCCCTCTTTGAGTTAAAAAAGGTGCCCCTAAATCAGCGGAAGCTTATTCTTTCAGGCACTATTGAAGGAGATACTGGTGTATTATCTGTCGTTAACTATGGGGTTGCCATATCCCCCCATATCATTGAGAAAATGTTTGAGCCCGGGTTTACTACTAAAGGCAACTTGGGAGAAGGAATGGGCTTGTATATAGTAAAGACATTAGTTGAAAAGTGGGGAGGAACTATTGAGGTGAGCTCCTGCACTAAAGAGCTTTGGACAAAGATTTCCCTGCGGATACCAGTGAGAAAACAAGACCCCACAGACCTTTTAACCAGCTGTTAACTAGATTAAATGGAGGGACAACTTTTGTATAAGCCTCAGGAAGTGCTAGAGATAGCAGGGTATGCTGCGGAAATTGTGATGAAAAATGGTGGAGAAACATATCGGGCTGAGGAGATGATTAACTACATCTGCAAAGGTCTAGGTATGGAAAACATATCAAGCTATGTCACTCCCACTGGGCTGATTATATCTGTATCTCAGCCTGGAGAGCCTCCAGAGACAATAGTTAAGAGGATAAAGGAACGGCTGTACAACTTAGAAAAGGTTTCACTGGTGAATGATTTTTCTAGAAATATTATAATAAAAAAATGGGGACATGAAACTGCCTTACAATATTTACATGAGATAGATAAAAGGAAACCAGGCGTAAATACATCAGGGGTTATTTTTGCCTCGGCATTAGCCTCGGGGGTATTTACGCTTTTTTTAGGTGGTCTGTTAGCAGATGCTACAGCAAGCTTTTTAGCATCTCTAATCATCCAAGGGGCTATATTTTTAAGTGTCATCAAAGAGGTTAACTTTTTTCCTGAGCTGATGGGGGGCTTTTTTGCAGGTTTTTTAAGCATTATTCTTGTAAAAAATGGTCTGGGGCAAAACCTGGACCTAATAGTCATTGGTGCCATTATTCCCTTAGTCCCGGGCATTCCCCTAACAAACGGAATAAGAGATGCCATAAAAGGGGAGTTGGTGTCAGGAATGGTGCGCACATTCGAAGCCTTTTGGATATCAGTTGCCATAGCAGCTGGGGTGGCCGCCTCCTTTTATCTCTTAGGCCAGGGGGTATGAAAAATGGACACCCTATATGCTTTTTTCATCTCTTTTCTGTTTGGTCTTATTTTCCAGGTTCCAAGAAAAAGCTTGCTAGCAGGAGGTTTTGTGGGAGCCTTTGGCTGGTGGAGCTACTCTACCCTGACCCTTTGGCAAGCCCCCCTATTGGCTACATTGCTAGCAGCTATATTTGTGGGAATTTGGGGAGAAATATTTGCCCGAATCTATAAAATGCCGGTCACTATTTTTGTAATTGTGGGATTTATACCCCTAGTGCCGGGTGTAAAAGCTTATAATACAATTCTTTTGCTAACTAATGGAGAATATAATCAAGGGATGGAGCTAGGGCTGCAAACTATCGCTACCGCCTGTGCTATTGGATTAGGTCTGAGCATAGTATCCTCCTTAGCAAGAGTATTTAAAGAGAGCTTTAGAAAAAATAATAAAAAGTGCTGAATAGATGATTTTTGCTCGTCAATTCAGCACTTTATTATTTACACAAGCTCTTCCAAAGATTTCAACATTTAACTAGCAGACTTACTAGTTTATAATTGAAGAGTAAGGAATGTTTTCAATGGGGAGTGGGAAGATGAAAATACTACTGGTAGATGATGAAAAGCTGTTAGTAAAAGGGCTTAAAAAAAGCTTAGAGCAGGAAGGCTATTTAGTGGATGAAGCCTATGACGGGGAAGAAGGCTGGGCTAAGCTACAAGCCAATAGCTATAATCTGCTGATACTAGATATAATGCTTCCCAAAATTGATGGCTTAGCCCTTTGTCAAAAAATTAGGGGCAAATGGGATACCCCTATCATCATGCTGACAGCAAAAGGTGATGATGTGGATAAAATTATTGGCTTGGAAATGGGTGCTGACGATTATCTAACCAAGCCATTCAATACTAGGGAGCTAGTTGCCCGCATCCGGGCAGTGCTGCGCAGATTTCAGATTCGTCGAGATGTTTCAGTAGATGAACTGATAAAAGGGGAGCTGCGTATTAGCATTCGAGATCACCGAGTATATATTGGGCAACAGGAGATAGACCTTACAGCTAAAGAATATGATCTCTTGGCACTTATGGCTAAAAACCCCGGGCGCATATTTACTAGGGAGCAGCTGCTGGAGCAAATATGGGGATACGACTATCTAGGAGAAGAGCGCACAGTTGATGTGCACATCAGAAGACTGAGGGAAAAAATCGAGACTAACCCTGGGCAGCCTAAATATATCATAACAAAATGGGGCGTAGGCTATTATTTTTATGAAGGGGAGTAGGGGGTGGCGGTCTGTTGAAAATAAATCTTGGCTGGAAACTGGGATTAACCTATTTGATACTGATAGTAATCGCCATGGTGAGCTTAGGTTCTTTTATCATAGAGGATTATCGCACCACATATATTGGAAATACAAGAGATAACCTACTGCGATACGCAAACGTAATAGCCAATAAAAGTGTTCCTTTTATACGCCAGGGAGATGAAGATAATTACTTGGACTATCTAGCTAGAGATTACAGTCAACAAATGGGAAACAGGATATTGATATTAGACAATAGGAGCTTAGTGCTGGCTGACTCGGCAAATGAGTTAAAAGGCCATGCAGTGAAGGCTAGAGAGGTAGCCCAAGCCTTAGAGGGGAAATCTAGCTATCAGCTCTATCAAACTGACTCCTATGGATTAGTACTTTATCTTGCAGTACCCATTGCATCGGGGCAACAAAACCTAGGGGCAGTTTTTATTGCTGCAGACATGACCAGCATGTCTAACCAATTAGCTAGCCTACAGGAAAGGCTAATAGTCTTCGGAATCACAATGGGGCTTACGATTTTTGGCCTTAGCTTGCTGCTGGCCCGATTGATAACTAGGCCAGTAGAGAAACTATACAAGGGAGTGAAGGCTCTAGAGAAAGGCAATTATGGCACTCAGGTAGAGATTGCTACTGGAGGAGAGTTTGCTACTTTAGCTAAAGCCTTTAATGAAATGAGCAGCAAGGTGGCAGAGCAGGATCAAATCCGACGACAATTTGTAGCTAATGCCTCTCATGAGCTGAGATCACCTCTGGCATCGATCAAAGCCCTGTTAGACTCCTCTGACCAGAGCAACTTAAGTAGCAATGAAATCAAAGAGCTACTAGGGGATATTAACCACGAAATTGATCGATTAAATAAGCTGGTTGGAGATCTGCTGCTACTGAGCAAAATTGAGAAAAATAGGAGCATTTTAAAAATACAAGAGGTAAATCTGGGGGAGCTATGCTATCAAGTAGCAAAAACCCTTGAACCACTGGCAAAGCAGCATCAGGTGAGCTTGAATCTAGTTGCTAGCCAGCAGATATATTGGCCTATGGATGGAGAAATGATGTTCAGGGCGTTATATAACTTGATTGACAATGCCATAAAGTATTCACCTCCAAATAAGCAAATAGATATAGGATATGCCAGTGAAAAAAATCTAATTAGCATGTGGGTAGCAGATAAGGGGCCAGGTATAGCTGAAGAAGAGCTGGAAAAGATTTTTTTAAGATTTTATCGGCTAGATAAGGCTAGAAGCCGAGAAACAGGAGGGGCAGGCCTAGGCTTATCAATAGTTAACGAGATTGTTACTCTTCACAACGGGGAGATAAAAATCAAAAGCCAGGCTGGTCAAGGTAGTGTATTTACTATTATTCTTAAGAATTAACAAATTTGTAACAGTTGTTAATTGCCTTGTAATTTGTTTTGACTATAATAAAGCTAAGCTTAAATTTTAAAGGGGGAATAAATTATGAAACGCTGGAAAAAAACAATAATCTGTGTGATTGCTTTAGTATTTGCCATGAGTGCGGTTACTGGATGCTTCAATAGGGGGGCTAATCAGAAGCCTAATGAACCGGCGGAAGCAATAAATCCTAATCCTTCTCAAGAGGAAGTGGTAGTAAAGATATACTTTGCTGATGCCAATGCAATGTATTTAGTGCCTGAAGAGGTCACGCTGACAAAAGACAATAGGAGCTTGGCGGAGCTCATGGTAGCTCAGTTAATTGCAGGACCAACAGTAGCAGAGCACAATGTGGTGCTACCTCCCGAGACAAGGCTGTTATCATTAGAGGTGGTAGATGGAATAGCCTATGTCAACTTTTCTGAAGAGGTAAGAACCAAGCACTGGGGGGGTTCTACAGGGGAAACAATGACTATATATTCAGTTGTGAACACCCTTACCCAATTGCCAGAGGTTGACAAGGTGCAGTTTTTAATAGAGGGAGAGAAGGAAGAGGTAATTTGGGGTCACGGCTATACCCTAGAGCCATTTGAGTATTTTGCAGATGTAATAGAGCCATCTAAACGTTAAAAAATTTAGTGCAGTCTTCTAGTTAACCTAGAAGGCTGCACTTTTTTGCTATTTGCAGCTATAAATTATTATTTGGTAAAGGCAATACAGGTACCTTGAAGAAGCTCAGCGGTTTTAATGGCAATCTCCTCGTAGGAGGTGCAATCTCTGGTGATGTAGGCGTTTAAAAGTAAAGGCAAACCTGCCAGCAGCATATTTTTAATGTTTACACAGCCATTGGGACCACTGCAAACATCAAGGATAGCCTTAGTTAGTCCCCTTGATAGAGATATTCCTTCCAAAGAAACTATTCTTTGGGAAAACAAGGTGCATCTCTCATGGGGAATGCGTCGGTAGTCTATAACAACCTTGCTTATGGTTAGATTAATGGTATCCACATCAACATAGATAGCTATGTCGTGAAAAACGTCCCACATCTTAATTTCTACCTGCCAAAGGGTTTCAGTTAATTTGTTAATGGAAGTAGCAGTAGTACGGTTAAAAATTGAGGCTACTTGACAATGGTTCCCCACAGCTAACGGCCCTCTTTCTGATCAGAGCAGTCAGGTATGTAACAGGCGTCATCTACCATACTGCAGGTTGCTTGACAGCCTGGACATTTTTCAGGTGGAACACTACTTTCTACCTCAATTGTAAACCCACAATTTTTACACTTAAACCTACTCATCATTAATCCCTCCCCAAATCCTTTTAATAAGTGTAGCATGAAAAAATAACCAGTTCAAGGCAAAATAGTCAATTGGGCTGCAGCCTTAATAAAACCTTAAAATAGTAATAACCTTGTATTAATAAATGCACCTTATAATTTAGCAAAAGGGGGGAGAATAGGTGACAAAAATATTGGTTGTAGATGATGAAAAGCATATTGTAGACTTAATATCATTTAACTTGGCGGCAATGGGACACGAAGTGCTTACCGCATCCGATGGACATACGGCTATTGAAAAGGTACGGATAGAAGAGCCGGACTTAATACTGTTAGATGTGATGTTGCCAAAAATGGATGGACTACAGGTATGTCAATTCATCAGGACTAGCTTAAAGCGTCAAACGCCCATTATTATGGTAAGCGGAAAAACAGATGTGGTGGACAAGGTGCTAGGCTTGGAGATGGGGGCTAATGACTATGTAACTAAGCCCTTTAGCCCTAAGGAATTAAACGCCCGAGTGAAAGCAAATCTGCGCCAGCAGGGTAGTCCCCAGCATGAGTGTGCTTCAGCCGATCATATAGACAATAATAGTGATATTGCTGTGGGAATTGTATTTAATAATCAGGATAGAACAGCAATGCTAAACGAAACTATTCTCGACTTAACTCCTAAGGAATACGACTTATTAAAGGTTTTGGCAAAAAACAAAGGAAAAGCCTTGCGACGCGAGTATTTAATTAATTATGTCTGGGGTGGCGACTATCAAGGGGATCTGAGAACCTTAGATGTCCATATCCGATATTTGCGGCAAAAGCTTTCCAACAGTATGGG
>CAYVRD010000096.1:0-9708 GCA_964454195.1 uncultured Clostridia bacterium | reverse complement strand
AATCGGCCAATTATCGAAAAGCAAGAGCTGAATTCTTGCAGCATGTGGGGGTGAATTAAAGGATGACCAGTATGAACATTAATAAAACCACTCCAATGGGCAGCCTGGTGGTAATCAGCATCGGGCCAGTCCAGTCATTTATCGAGGCAGCCAGGAAGCTGGAGGATCTTTGGAGTGGCAGTTATGTCTTATCCTATTTGTCAGAAATGGCCATGATCAACTTACTTCAGCTAGCCCAAGACAAGGGTATTTCAGCAGAGATGATTTATCCTGCTGTTAATTTGGCCCAATTGACAAACCCGATAGTAGGTCCTCATCTAGAGGTGGCTTCAGTTCCAAATCGGTTTGTCTGTTTGGTTGAGGCTGATACCAAAGCTACGGTGGAGCTGGCCCAATCAGTTACTCAGGCAGTCCAAGATGCTTTTGCTGACTTTTGCACCCATGGGGTAGAGCAGGTTTTTGGCCATGACCTGGCTATGGCTGTTCCATTAAAAACCATGGCTGCAGAGCAGGCTGCCAATTTTCTCGAGATAGTTTGGGCCGTAGAACCGATGATGGTCAGAGAGGATTATCAGCACCACAGGTTAGCCTTGGAGAAACGCTTGGCAGCAGTGAAGAACAACCGTAAATTTGCCCAATTAGACCAGCTTGGACCCGTGTGTACAGTATGCGGTGACAAAGAGGCGCTTCATCATTTGCCTTTTGACTACCAGCTTACTATGGGAGAAATGAGCACTTCTCTGAGGAAAACCTGGAAACAAAGGCACCAGAGATTTAGACCTGCCCCAGGAGACGAATCAGGTGCTGCTAGAATCAACGAAGGAGAATTTCTTTGTGGCATTTGCCTGGGCAAGCGGGTAGCCAGGGAGTTTTTTCAAAAAAGAAAGGTAGCTCCTGGGCTTTTTCGCAAGTATGACTCTTTGGAGACAATTGCCGGTGAGGCCGATTACTACGCAGTGTTAATGATGGATGGAGACGATATGGGTCAATGGTTTAACCGGGAGAGAAGCATCCCATATCATCAGCAATTGAGCCGAAGGCTAAGCCTATTTTCTCAGGAAACGGTGCCTCAGCTGGTATGGAAGCATCAAGGTCGCCTAGTATATTCTGGCGGTGATGATGTACTGGCTTTTATGCCAGTGCATCAAGCAATCGAATTGGCCACAGCCTTGCGCAGGGCTTTTGGCAGTGATGACAAAGGCTTAACAAGCGACGCTACTTGCTCTACAGGAATGGTTATTGCTCACAAAAAAGCACCTTTGGGCAAGGTTCTAAGCAACCTGCGTCGCTTGGAGAAACAGGCAAAGGCTTATGTTCACCAGGATGGCAAAAAGAAAAAGGATGCTTTAGCCTTGGCGGTACTAACCAAAGGAGAGCAGCGAGAAGCAGTGCTGCCGTGGGATGGGGTTCCTCTGCTGGAGCAGGTAAAGAATAGCTTTGTGACAGATTTATCTACCACCTTTCTATACGCTTTTGGCCAGGCTTTTTTGCCCCTGCTGGGCAAAAACCATCATCATAAGCTGACAGTTCTGCCTGGTGATCCAGAGTTAAATAATCAATTACTTACTTTGGAGCTTGAACGGGTGATCAACCGCTCCTGGAAAGAAAACCAAGGCAGTGGAGCAAAGGGCAGACAAGTGGCCCAGGAGCTTATAAGTCTACATAGCAAGATGAAGTCAACCCTGCAATTTATTCATCTTCTGGAAATGATGAGGTTTTTTACAAAAAAGGAGGTGAAGCGGGATGCAACAGCTGTCAATTAGGCCAGTTGATACCTTTTTCTTTCGCAATCACAAGCCTTTTAGCATGGGAGAAAACAGTTCGGCAACAGGTATCTTTCCCCCCCGTTTAGGTACCGTTTACGGCGGTTTGCGCAGTGCCTATATTCACTGCCATAGTGATTTTACCAGCTTTGCAGCTGGCACCGAATCAATGGTAAAGGAATGGATGGGAACAAGAACTGAGTATGGAAAGTTTAGGATAAAGGGTGTTTTTGTGGAACGTCAGGGACAGCTGATGCTTCCCTTGCCTGCAGATTATCAAGTGGTAGTCAGTCAGCAGGAGGACAAACAGGTTGAGCTGGCTTACCCTTTAGAGCTAGTCCAGGATGCTGAAGCTGAGTTGACCTCCGACCAAAATCCCTGGAAGCTGATGGGTGTAAAAGATGAAAAATCCGCATCTGCTGCCAATGGTTTTTTGCCCCTTGACTTATGGAAACATACTATCCTACGTACAATTCAGCAGAAGCTGCCAGTGGAGCGTCCTGCCAGCTGGCTGGTGCGGGAGCCAAAGGTGGGGATCACCAGAGATAATCAGCTGAAGATTGCCCAAGAGGGTATGCTTTATCAATTGGAGCTGCTCCGGTTTGCCGATACTAATCTGGCTGAACCAACCAGTTTAGCAGTGCTTTGTGACCAGATGCCAGATTTTTCTCAAGTAAAGCTGATGCAGCTAGGTGGAGAAAACAGGCCTTGGGCCATATGCCAAAAAGGTCATCGAGAAGAATTCTTTTCCGATACAGAAAAAGCAGCTGTCATTGCAGCAATTGAAAAGCAGGGGAAAGCCAGGATTATCCTCCTAACTCCTGGAGTGTGGAAATACGGTCATCGCCCAGACTGTTGGCGACAAGAAGATGACAGATTAGTCATCGCCCCAGGCTTAGAGGTCAAGCTTTTAACTGTGGCTATGGATCGTCCCCAGGTCATTGGTGGCTGGGACATAGCTGGCAATCGGCCAAAGGTGCGGAAATATGCTGTGGCAGCAGGTACAGTGCTCTATGTTCAAGTAGAGACTGGTCAAGCTAAAGAACTGGTAGAAGCAGTGGCAAAACTAAGCCTAACCGATGAGTTGAGCCAGGAAGGCTATGGCTGGGCAGTATGCGGTACCTGTTAATTACCAATATCAATATCTATTAATAATGAGTAGACTTTTAAATAACTTCATAAAAGGAGATGAGAAGCTATGTACAAACAAATAGCCCCATTTTTTCTTTATTGCCTCTCACCGGTGCATGCTGGCAGTGGCAGTGAAATTGGATTAGTAGATTTACCAGTGCAACGGGAAAAACACACTGGGTTCCCTAAAATAGAAAGCTCTTCATTAAAAGGAGCTATTCGTGCTACGGTTGTAGAAAATCTTGAGGCAGCTGGCCAACTAGAACAGAAGGGGAAAAGCATGGAACTAGTCTTTGGCAGCACCCCAAACAAGGATGGCAAAGAAAGTGTTGCCGGGGCAATCGCCTTGGCTGATGCTAGAGTGTTGCTCTTTCCAGTGAAAAGTGTCAGAGGTGTCTTTGCTTGGGTTACTTGTCCTTTTGTGATAAATCGCTTTAACCAAGAAATGGAGCTCTATAATCTGTCGGAGAAAAAACTGCCTCTGGCTCAGGCTAAAACTATGTCCTCTGATCAGCTCTTTGTGGTAAACGGCAAGCTGGTGCTGGAGGAGTATACCTTTGAGATGTCAGTGGAACAAACCACTAAAGAGCTGGCTCAGAAGCTAGATCAGTTGATCTTTGCTGGAGAAGGTACCTTGACCCAACGACTTGTAGTTTTGGAAGATGACGATTTTGCTGATTTTGTCAAGCTGTCAACTGAGATCAATGCCCGTATTTGTATAGATCCTGCTACTGGTATAGTGAAAGACGGAGCTTTATGGTATGAAGAAAATGTCCCTCCTGAAACGGTATTTTACAGCTCCCTTTTTGCTGGGAAATGCCGAACCACAGCTGCAGGTGAGTTTCATAGCGAGGAGCAGGTATTAGCTTTTATGCAGGATGAGCAGATCTTTCCTCAGGTCTTTCAACTAGGGGGCAATAGCACTTTAGGCAGGGGAATAATGAGAAAAATTTGGCTGTAAAGGAGCTGAAAGGATGAAGGATAGAACTATTATCGAGGCTGTAGAAAATGGCCGGGCAGCTTATGCCTTTGAACAGGTTAAGGAATTTGTCAGTGGATGTAACGAAGATACAAAAAAGGAGTTCAGATCCTATGTAAAGAAAATGCCTACCATGATTCAGGTCAATGGACTAGGACAAGCCTTGGCTTTTTACTACTCTAAGAATAATGCATATGCAGCTATCTACCGAATAATCGACCAGTGGGTGCGGCAGCACAGCCAGGTAAAGCAGATTTTTACCACTGGAAACTTAAAAGAAGAAAGAGAGTTTATTGGTGCAGTAGTCAAGCTGGGGAGCAAGGATTACAAGCATGTGACCATGGAAACCCTGGCCCTGCTCAACTGGCTGCGACGTTTTGCCGATGGCATGGTCAAGGAAGGTAAGTGAGGAGGTGTGACATGTCTTATCATCCCGCAGACACTAATCAAGCAATAGGTAGTTTGCCAGTAGATAGATTTGAACACTGGCACTACCGGGTCAACTTGTTTCAAATCTCCAATCACCGGGAGCAAAAGTCAGAGAAGGTGATGAAAAAACTTCATAAGGAAGTGCTTATTTCTCCCCGGGGAAAAGAAGTTTTGCAGCAGCTCAAGGATAACTGGCAGCAGGCTATTGGAGTATTAAGTCAATATAGGCAGGTGGTAGTATTAGAGGGTCAGCTGGCTGGACAAATGGTTCATGGCTTAGGAGCCCCCCATGTGCGGGAAACAGCCATTACTATCCATCCTGTCTACGGTGTTCCCTATCTCCCTGCCAGCAGCATCAAAGGAGTAGTGCGCAACTGGGCTTTGCAAGCATTTTTCCAGGGGCGGCTAGAGCAAGTGGAACAGGCCAGAAACACAAAAACTGGTAATCAGCATGATGCGGCAGCTGTCTTTGACTATTTCTTTGGCACCCAGGAAGGCCAGGGGGCAGCTCATTTTTTTGATGCCTATCCCAGCGGAGAGCCTAAGCTAAGCCCTGATGTGATGACAGTGCACTTTAAAGACTATTATACAGGCAATAATCCACCAACAGACAATCAAAACACTAATCCTATTAGCTTTTATACCTTGGCCCCGGTGAAGTTTCGCTTCATTTTTACTTTAAATAAACAGAGTCTGACTATTGGTGAAAATAAGTTATCAGAAGAGCAGCTAGTTAAGTTGCTAACCACTTGGCTGGAAAAAGCACTTCAGGAGCAGGGTATTGGGTCTAAGACTAGATTGGGCTACGGAGCATTTATTAAATTAGCTGACATCACTAGTCAGTGGTTGGATGGCTATAAACAGCAAATCAAGCAGCAAACACCTAAGCAGCAACAGGAGGCTGATAAGAAAGTTACCACCAGCCCCACAGCTAATGCTGCCACCCAGGAGAGTTCACCTGAACATGCATCTCCTAAAGATGAGCTAATGTGGCAAATCGGAAAGCTTACTGATAAACAGGATGATCAAGCCAACAGTAAGGCCCAAATCTTCAACCAGGTGCTGGAGCTAGGAAAAGCAGGTGACAAGGAGCCCGCCATGGCTCTAAAGGCCTATTGGGAAAAGACAGGCAACTGGAAGGATAACCCGAATAAAGCTAACAAAGATAAGCAGGTAAAGAAAACTATTCAATTAAAAGAGCTTTTAGATAACTAGACTCACTGGAAAGGGACCCTAAGAAAGGTTCCTTTTCTTTTAGTTAATTTCATGGGAATATATCTTCACAGGTATTAGATAGGTTTCAAATAAATGTAGGAGGAGTATTCATGAACCATTATTGCATAAAAGATCATCTTATGGATAGTAAAGAAGTTCTTGTTTTAACTACTATGAATTTAAAAAATGTTAAGGATCTAATATTTTCAATCCAAGCAAAAATGAATATTGATATAATTGATAACCTTTTTTTAGACAGCGAGGATATTGTTAATTTATTAGTTGTTCATTATGGTTTTATTAGGAAATCTGTGGTGGATTCCAGTAAAACGATTGAAGTAATTGATTTAGTCCAAGTTTGGAATGAAAATATTGAACATATTTATAGGGTTTATAATAACTCTATTTTTAATAGCCTGTCTCTTGTTGAAGATGATCTATTAAAAAGCTTAGAAAAACATGCCGAAACCTTTATCTTTATTAATGTAGCTGCCAAATTACCAAAGTGGGCAGAGGAAATTCATCTCGAACCACTAACTCTCCAAGTCACCCATGGTGGGGTCTTAATACAAGGTTTGAGTCTTATATCAGAAGAAGAACGAAATAAGATTCTTAGTTTTTACCCTGGGAGCACTTTTTACGATAAGGGCAATATCTTTTTTAGTTTTAAACATTTTCCACCTTACCAATATACCTTTACATGGAATGGTAGACATATATCAGTTAAGCAGGTTAAAGAATCAGATCAGGCTGATACTGAAATTATTAAGCAAATGAATATAGGTTATTATCTAAACTATGTAGATTTAAATCTACCAATAAACAATTTAAAAGAGTTAAATATCCTTAAGAAAAAAATGAGATTATTGTAGCTTGCCAAGTTAACAATAATATGGTATTTATTTGTAATTTTAAGGAAGGAAAAATACAATATCTGTAGAAAATAAACAATTAGAGAAATAAATGAGAATGCAGATTTTTTTTCTTAAGTAGAAGAGGATCCGCAAAATGGTTCTTGAAAGCATTGCTAGACAAAGGTTTCAGGAACTAGGGGTGTGTATCAATAACTGCCTCGACTTTTAGAGGATTGCGACTAGCCGTTTGAGCGCCACATCATGATCTTCTCTACGATTGTATCAATGCCTCGACTTTAGAGGATTGTTTAAGTTCTGAGAGCTGCTATCCTGACGGTGGTCGTCACTGTTTGAGGTACGGCTTACGGAATCTATAAACTGACAACCAAATACTGATATGAGTAACATCTTCATTTAACTTTGTAGAAGGTGTTATTTTTATTCCCTTTCTGTTTTTCTTATGGACAAAAATTCTCTAAATAGCTGTGATATATTATGTATAAAAAGAACGACAAGGGGCTGATTAGGAAAATGATGGAATCAATTAGAAAAGTATTTTTTATAGCTATGGTATTTATACTTGGAGTATTTGGCCTATTCATAATAAACCAGACAGCTCAAATAGTTTCCTTAGCGAGTATTATCAGTCCTAATGCCGGGAAGGTTGTATTAGTAATTTTACTATCAATTTATGTGCTAATTACTTTTAAAATTGTGCATGTATTTTTAAAACTACCCAAGAGATTAGAGCTACCAGATAGCGAAAAATCACCTGAGTATCCAACTTATATAGAGGAGCTAAAAAAACGCCTAAATGAAAATAAGCATATAAAAGCCAGTGGCATTGACCTAAATCAGCCTGATTGCATTAGTAAAGCTATCACTGTATTGGACAAAAAGGCTATTGCGCTGATGGAAAAGACATCTAAAGAGGTATTCTTGTTTACAGCAATCTCTCAATTTGGAAAGCTGGACGCTTTAGTAGTTTTTTTTGCTCAACTGAGATTAACAGGGCAGATTGCTCATATCTACAATCAGAGGCCTAGCTTAAAAGAACTAGTTTACTTATATGGAAATGTTGTTGCTACCACAATGCTGGCTATGGAGCTTGAAGATTCGGAATGGCTAGAAGAGCATTTTGTTCAGATGTTAACTACTGTTATAGGGGCTTCAGTGCCATCTATTCTCTCTGGCAACAACCCTGCCTCTGCAATTGCCATAAACTCAATTTTAAGTGGAGCAAGCAATGCTCTACTAACTTTGCGGGTAGGGGTAATTGCAAAGGAATATTGTCGATCTACCACTAAGGTTCACAAGCGTATCATGCTTAAATCTGCTACTAGGGAAGCTATTGGAATGCTAGGAGCAGTAATAAATGACTCAGCAGGGTTGGTATTAAAAAAATTCATGAAAGCTTTTTTAAGCAAGGGGAAACAGACAGTTAGCTCTGGAGCTGATGCAGTAATGGATGGGGTGAAAAAATTTGTAGGAGGGGTTTTTAGCTAAAATGTATCTATGGGTAGTCAGTTACGATATAGCAGATGACAAGAGAAGAAACAAGCTGGCCAAGCTGTTACTTTCATATGGAGAAAGGGTTCAATACAGTGTATTTGAATTTAAATTGAAGGAAAAAGAACTAAATTCAATGCTCAAGCAAATAGCTAAAGAGATAGACAAAGAGGCAGATAGTGTAAGGGTGTATAGGCTGTGTGCCATATGTCAGGAGAAAAAAGTACTAAAGGGCAAGGCAGTTAACTTTTTAGAAAGAGAGGACTTTGTAATAATTTGATAAGGAGAGGGAGGTCTTTTATTGAATATATCTACTGTATACGTTTGTGAGCAAGGAGCAGTTATCAGGAAAACAAATTATCGACTCATAGTTGAAAAATCAGACCAAAAACTACTAGAGATTCCTGTAAGGTACATAAGAAGGCTATTGCTATTTGGTAATATACAAGTAACAAGTCAAGCAATGGCTATGCTTATGTCTAATGGGGTTGATGTCAGTTTCCTTACAATGCAAGGTAGATTAAAAGGAAAAGTTATTAGCAATTTGTCTAAAAATATATATGTCAGGGTAGCCCAGCATCAATGCTGGAAAAACCAACAAATTAGGCTATGTTTGGCAAAGAAAATAACAGATAGAAAGATAGAGAGTATTTTAAACACAATAAAGCATTACCATAGAAACAACAACGATTTAAAAGTTAATGAAGTTAAAGATCGAATAGTAATGTTGAAAGCCCAATTGGCTGTTAAAGAGGATATAAATCAAGTTATGGGCATAGAGGGAGTAGCTACTGCAAAGTATTTTAAGGTTTTTTCTCAAATAATAAAACAACCATTTGATTTCATTAGCAGACAAAGAAGACCTGCCCCAGACCCTGTGAATTCTTTGTTGAGTCTTGGGTACACCATGATAACAAATGAAATGGCAGGAGTAATAGAAAGCCACTCACTAGATCCATATTTAGGCTTTCTACATGGTATAAAATATGGCAGACCCTCGCTTGCTCTTGACTTAATTGAAGAGTTTCGTCAACCTATGATAGATATTTTTACTGTTAGAGTCCTAAATAAAAAAATGTTTAAAATAGAAGATTTTTCTATAAGTACAGATGGTGGCATGTTTTTGAAAGAAGAGGCTTTTAAAAAATACTTAGCTGCTTATCAAAAATTACTTCAAGAGACAAGCAAGTACGGCATTACCTGGCAAGAAATGTTTAAAAATAGGGTTAAACAACTGGAAAAAGATATGATGGTTAAAACAGGATTAGTAGAGCATATATAGTATGCAATTTATCTGTAATTTTAAGGAAGGAAAAATGCAATGCATGTAGAAAAACATACTAGAGAAATAAATACCAATGCGGAATCTATTTTTCCTTCCAAAACCCCTATCTTACCGCAAGATAAGGACAACTGTGAAAAACCTTATAAAATAAGGGAAATGAGGTTTTTTGTATTTTAAAACTACTGTGCAAAATGCCATTATTTTACACTTTTTCGTGAAGTGTAAGAGGATCCCGCAAAATGGTTCTTGAAAGCCTTGCTAGACAAAGGCTTCAGGAGCTAGGGGTATCAATAACTGCCTCGACTTTTAGAGGATTGCGACCCGCCGACTTTCTCGTCAGCATCATCCTTCATCTTGTTCTTGTATCAATAACTGCCTCGACTTTTAGAGGATTGCGACCAAATACTCAGTGTGCGATGGTAGGATCGTAACTCCGCCTTGCAGTATCAATAACTGCCTCGACTTTTAGAGGATTGCGACTGCATATGCTCAAACTCTTCAAGAGTGGCTTCTTTTTGATCGTATCAATAACTGCCTCGACTT
>CAYVRD010000095.1:0-9865 GCA_964454195.1 uncultured Clostridia bacterium | reverse complement strand
CGCTATGTGTTGACGAATCCTCTCTCACTGGAGAATCGCTTGGTGTCTGGAAAGTGACTAGCGATAATTATGTTAATGAAAACAATGATTATTGGCGACGTGATTATTGCTATGCAGGAACCCTTGTTACACAGGGTACAGGTACTGTTTTAGTTGATAAAATCGGACTTTCTAGTGAGTATGGAAAGATCGGCAAGGATATCGCTGTTGCCCCGATAGGAGATACACCTCTTCAGAAGCAGACAGGCCGATTGGTAAAGCTGAGCGGTATGATTGCTGCGGTGCTGTTTGTTTTGGTTGGTGTTGTTACATTCTTTAACATTCCTGATCACATAATTAAAAGCAGAGTTATTGAAAGCATACTATCAGGAATTACCCTTGCAATGGCTATGATTCCAGAGGAGTTTCCAGTTATATTGACGGTTTTCTTGTCCATGGGTGCTTGGAGGCTTGCAAAAAAACAATCGCTTGTAAGAAGGCTTCCTTCAGTTGAAACCTTAGGTGCAGTATCTGTTCTGTGTGTCGATAAGACAGGCACAATAACACTAAACAAAATGGCAGTTAGAGAAACCTTCAGCACCTCAGGCGATGAAAAATACATATCCAAGATAATGGGTATGGGCTGCAAGCCTGACGCGTACGATCCTATGGAAAAGGCTATGATCGCTCGATGTGAAGAACTGGGGATTTCAAGAGAGCTTCTTTTTAGCGGGCAGCTGCTAAAAGAATATGCCTTCACTGATGAATTAAAAATGATGGGCCATGTCTGGAAGAATGGAACTGAGATTGTAGTTGCCGCGAAAGGCTCTCCTGAGCGTATTCTTACAATATGCGACATTTCTCCCGACGAAAGAAAAATAGCCGAAGATAAGATTTACGAAATGTCCAAGCAAGGTCTTCGTGTGATTGCGATTGGCCAGATGGTTATCCAAAATAAAAATGAAATTCCGGATACCCTCCTGGACTGCAAGCTAGAGCTTCTGGGAATGGTAGGTCTTGCAGATCCGCCGAGAGAATCGGTAAAAGAAGATATCAAGACCTGTACAAAAGCCGGAGTTCGAGTGGTTATGATAACCGGGGACAACGGAATTACAGCAAGCTCCATAGCAAATCAAATCAATATGCCAAATAGCGACCATATAATAACTGGTGACGAACTCAATGAAATGAGTGACGACGAGCTGAGAGAAAGAGTGAAGGATGTTAGCGTCTTCTCTCGTGTTCTTCCTGAACATAAGATGCGAATTGTGAAAGCCTTTAAAGAAAATGGCGAAGTGGTAGCAATGACTGGAGATGGTGTTAACGACGCGCCAGCACTGAAATATGCTGATATTGGAATAGCAATGGGCAAGCGTGGCTCGGAGGTTTCAAGGGAAGCTGCAGACCTGATACTTCTGGATGATAACTTTTCAACAATTGTTGATACTATTAAGGATGGCAGAAGGATATATGACAACATTAAAAAGGCAGTTGGGTATGTATTTACTATCCATATACCTATAGCATTTGCTTCACTTCTTGCGCCTTTTATGGGGATAAGTCCTACGAGCCTCTTGCTTCTTCCGCTGCATGTAGTTTTGCTGGAGCTAGTAATTGACCCGACCTGCTCAATTGTATTAGAGCGCCAGCCTGCTGAGTCTAACATTATGCAAAGGCCACCACGCAATCCAAAAGAAAAGCTTTTAACAGCAGCAATGCTATCCAAGAGTGTAATGCAAGGCTTAGTAATATTCGGAGCATCCTTTGCAACGTACTACCATTTCATAAATATGTATCCGGAAAATGCACCTCTTGCAAGAACGATGGGGCTAAGCATTATATTCCTTTCCAATGTTCTGCTTGTGCAAGTAAACAGTTCAAATACAGAGTTTGCCTTTAGAACTTTTATCAGACAGATAAAGGATAAAGTAATGTGGGGTGTTATCATTGGCACTTTAGCCGGACTGCTTATTATGCTTTATACGCCACTTAGTGGATTTTTGAAATTAGCACCGTTGTCTTCAGAGCAACTGCTGCTTTCGGCTGGAATCTCATGTATAGCGGTGCTGTGGTATGAGTTGGTAAAACTTTTCCGAAAAGTCATTTTCAAGCAGGAGGCTTAGAGTGGTGAAGGATGATAATAAAGCATTGAGATATGTTAGGAAGAACATCATTCTTGATTCTATACTCTTTATATTTATGGCGGGATTAGCTGTTAGTTGGGATTCGGATTTGCATCCTATTCTTGGCATAATAGTAGTGATATTAGTATTGATTCATATTGCTTGGCATCAAAAACAAATAAAAGTAATGTTTCGCCAGGCTTTTCCAAATTTAACTATACAAAGACCAATAAAAACGATGCTTTTAGTTTTAGGCCTTATAGCCCTGATCCTATCGCTATTCATGGTATTTGAATAGACAGCATTTTTCAAACAAGTAAAATAAAACAATTGAAAGAGGTGTAATAGAATGAGTTTTTTTTCAAAATCATCAAAAGGGAATCACTATAGGCAAGGTAATTATGGAAGTAATCATTATCAGAAAAAGGGTATATTTGGCAACTTGCTTAATATGTTTGGTTCGGGAAGTGGTTCTGGGGGGCACTACAATAATTACGGGAACCAACCTTACCCGCCACAACAGGGCTATCCTCAAGGGCAGCAGAATCCATCATCAGTTCAGCAAAATACACTCGCATGTAATAAATGCAATTCCCGGGTTCCAGCAGGGTCGAAGTTTTGTCTGAACTGTGGTGAACAGGTCAAAACGGAGTTGTATTGCCAAAATTGCGGAGGAAAAATGCCACCCAATGCTAAATTTTGTAACAATTGCGGAAATAAGTTGAATGGTTGAGTTGATGCGATGTTTTAGTGAATTAAAACATCGAGGGAAAAAATACGGGGAATATACAATTGAGGAAGTAGCCGGTGAAGGAAGATACGGCTTGTGCTTTCATGCTAAAAACGACCATGGACAAAGGGTTGTTCTTAAAAGATTCAAACCTAGTATCTTTGCGCGAAATTCAGATAAGAATGCACATGAGGCAGTCATACTCTCAAAGCTCAGGGACTATCGAATCCCTGAGCTTCTGGGTGTGATAAATGAAAAATCATTCTATGCGTTTGTATTGGAGTTGAAACCTGGAATTACTCTAAAAGATATGCTTTTTAAGTATAATTATAAATTTTCAGATGAGGAAATATTTGATATTGGGATTAAGATCATAAACATAATCAAATATCTGCATGAAAATGGTGTGGCCCATAGGGATATAAGGATACCTAATGTTCTCGTTGATCAAGAGGATGTATATCTTATTGACTTTGGATTAGCCAGATTTGCAGATAATAACCTATATAAATATGATCTAGATTATTCTTATTTTGGTGACTTACTTCTTTACTTGATTTATTCCTCTTTTCAAAAGAAAGATAAAAAAAGGCAGCCTTGGTATGAGGAATTACCATTAAAGGAAAAGCAACAGCATTTTTTAAAGAGATTAATGGGGCTTGATATTATATATGAAAGCATCACCGATATTGAGACGGATTTTAATGATGCGTTTACTATTGCCAAGGATTGTACAAGGGCACAGACAAATTTCGAATTTGAATAAAAGGATCGGTAAGGTAAAATGAAATGTTGAAAAAACTCCAGGATATTGATAAAAAAACAAAAATCAAGTTCTCTATCCTTCTGATCTTTTCAGTAGTAATTGTGGCATTTATCCTAAGCAATTATGATTGGATTTTAAACAAACTAAATGATGCAGAGACGATAAGACAATATGTTCTTTCTAAAGGGTTCTTAGGATTTATCTCATTTGTTGTTATCCAGGCGTTACATGTTTTGCTGGTTGTGATACCAGGTGATATATTCAATTTCACTGGAGGTTACGTTTTTGGTATTCCGATAGGCTTTGGCTTGTCGATACTGGGTATTATGGCCGGAACAATGAGCGCATTCTTTATTTCTAAAACCTTGGGTGCTGAGTTTGTATCAAAATTGGTACACCATGATAAATTGAAAAAAATAAGCGACTTGGTTAACTCAACTAAAGGCTCATTCGGTATCATGATTATTTGTCTGCTTCCATTCATCCCCAAGGATTTACTGGTGTATATAGCAGGATTGACTCCTATAAAAGCTTCACGATTTTTCTTGATATATGGAATGTCAAGGATACCTGGAACACTAATTTGGGTTTCAGCTGGATCACAGACTCAAGAAAATAATTTGCAGGGGCTAATATTAACCTTTGTTGCATTGGCCTGCTTTATTGGTGTTGGTGCTTTGCTGCAGAAAAGGTACGGGAAAAGTTTATTGAAGAGTTAAATCAATAAGTATTTCATGGGAGTGTTTATTATGCCGATGGATTTATTTGCTATGCACACCCCTGAAAAATGCACACCCCCTTACCTTGAAATCGTTTGACATAGGCTTTTCATTTTTACTAAAAAACTTAATAGTGCTTAAAGATGTGCTTATATCTTATTACGGTATATTTGCGGCGTCTTCCTTCCTGTTATACTTTTTATTGGAAAATACTACTGAAGCGAACAAGATATATAGTCAAATGAAAGATGACGCTAAGAAAGATTTTTTAACCGGATTGAACAATGTCAGGCAATTTGACACGCTATTAAATAAAGCCATTAACGAAGCAAATGAAAGAAATGAAAATCTCTCGTTTCTTTTTATTGATGTTGATTTTTTTAAAAAAGTAAATGACACTTACGGGCATACTGAAGGAGATCTTGTCTTAAAACAACTAGGCGATATCATCAAAAATACTTGCCGGAGTTTTGATATTGTTTCCCGAAACGGAGGCGAGGAGTTTTCAGCTATACTTCTTGATTGCCCGTTAGATCGAGCTGTCAAAGTTGCTGAACGCGTTAGAAACAATATTGAGCATCATGGTTTTATTTTGAGCACTGGCCAAGAGATAAAAATGACTGTATCAATAGGCGTTTCGTCATATCCGGAAGATACATTAGATGCCGACAAGCTTGTAGAATACTCTGATATTGCTCTATATAATGCAAAAAGAGAAGGCAGAAATAATGTAAGCACAAAAAAATAGCGGCTGCATGAGGGTTTACGAACGTTATGGTCATGAGAGGGTTTGTCTGGAAAGTACGGTATTTAGCCTAAGCATAAATACAAAGGCATCAAGATTTGCTGTCCTGATGCCTTTGTATTTTCCTGTATGAAATTGTAATTTTGGAGGTCATTTCTCTCCAACGACCCTTTGTCATCTATGAAAACGGCCAAAAAAACGGGCCAAAATTTGCACTTTTTTGCTTCGATTTTTGTTCATTTTTGGCTTGCAAACCACAACATCTTGTGGTCAAAGTCTACTTTTTGTCCTCCGAACCACATTTCGTCATCATTATTATCGTTTCAACGTGCCCACTATGGGCAAACATGTCCACCGGCTGAACCTCTATTACCTCATAGCTCAATAGCTTTAAATCTCGGGCCAGGGTGGCTGGATCGCAGGAAACGTAGACTATGCGCTGGGGCTGCATTGCTATAATCGCCTCTAGCACCTTGGGGTCACAGCCGGCTCGAGGTGGGTCTAATATGACCACTTGGGCTGTAAAGCCTTCCTGTACCATGGTAGGCAGTAGCTCTTCTACTGCTCCTTGCAAAAATTTTGCATTAGCAATCCTATTGTGGATAGCATTTCTTTTTGCATCCTCGATGGCTTGGGTCATTACCTCTATCCCCACCAGCTCTTTGGCAGCCTTGGCTAGATATAGCCCAATAGTACCTGTACCACAGTAGGCGTCTACCACTGTCTCATCACCCTTTAGCTGGGCATATTTGGCCACCTGCTCATAGAGCACCTCAGCTTGACTGGTGTTAACCTGGAAAAAGGCTGCCGGCGAAACGAAAAACTCCAGCTCCCCCAGCTTGATAGAGAGCTCCCGCTTTCCTGCCAGATGGGAAAGCTTGGGGCTGATTCCATTGCCCTCCTCTTTAGGGTTGATGCTTTGATAGATGCTCAACTGATGCTTTGGCATAGCCTCTACTAGCAGTAGTGTTAAATCTCTCAGTATAGTGCGCACATTTTTTGTCTTAGTTAAAAAAACCACCATCAGCTGCTTATCCTGTCCTTCTCGGACTACTATGCCTTTTAAATCTTCATTTAGTTGATTTGTCTTAGCTGCCCAGCTAATTTTAAGCAGCTTTTTCAGCTCGTCCACTAGCACTTTTGTCTCTATACCCCACAGGCGACAATCCTCTAGAGCTACTAAACTATTAGTTTTAGCTTCATAATAGCCCAGCTCTCCTCTCTCAAAATGAAGCTGGACCTTATTGCGATAATTGTGAGGATTAGCCATGCCTAGTACAGGCTGAACTGGTGCCTTAATACCTCCAATGCGCTGGATAGTTTCCTCCACATGTCTTTTTTTCCAGTTAAGCTGCTCCTGGTAGTCTAAATGCAATAGCTGACATCCTCCACAGGATTGGTAGCTGGCACATTCCACATCCACTCTACCAGGGGCTTTTTTAATTATCCGGATTAGCTTGCCTCGTCCAAAGCTTTTTTTAACCTGAGCTATCTCAACCTCAACTAGCTCTCCTGGCAGGGTCTGGGGAATAAATATGGTAAAGCCGTTCACCTTCCCCACCCCTTCGCCCTGGTGACTGAGGCCGATAATGTCAACCTGATATTTTTCTCCATTGCTAATAGGGGGTTTTTCTTTGATTTTTTCCAATTATATTCGCTCCTTTGATTTATCTTTTCTGGTATAAGCAAGTTGCTGCTAACCTATACTAAAGGTACTCTTAAAATAATTTTATAAAAATATGGGGGGCTGACAGCTTTTGTCCAATATGACTAATTCTCAGCTGGTAGAATATTTGCAAAAGGCTTTAGCTGATGTGCCAACCTATTTGGCCGCACCCTCCTGCTATATGGATTTGGCAAACATTAAGCATTTAAATTCTGAAAAGATATCTTTGTTTCATCACAAGCCCTTAGATAATCCTCTCCAGCTAGCCTTTGATGCAATTATTCAGGCTGGTCAGAGCTATCGTCTTGAACATGTAAAGCTGGGCTGTAATGAGCTCTTAAAGGCTTATGTTTCCCAAATAACAAAGAATAATCAGACTATCTTGACTACAGCTTATACGGAAAAGCTTGACCAGTTAGTTATCTGGTGCTTAGATTATCAGTTTATTTATCATTCCCATTTTTGGCGTTATCTAATAGATTGTCTTAGGGCAGTTACCCATTATTTAATGGAAAAGGAGTTTTTTGATGCTTGCCTCATTTTTATTGAGCATCTAGGTATTTTAGGTCAAGGGGCAGTAAAGCACGGCTTGAGTACTCAGCGACTCCAGCGATTACTGCGCACTCTTGAGGTTAGAGCTGAAGAGCTGTCATGGATTCAGGGAAGTCGCCAATGTCGACAGCAGCGCTACGATATTGAGATTACATGATGACACATTAATTAAGGGGTCACTATGTTTCAGTTTGAAAGCTATTTGGCTATCGCTTTAGCTATCAATAGTGGTGCTTTAACCCTGCTGGGATCTGTAGGTATTTTTGTGTCTCTTATCATCCAGCGAAGAGTTGAGCGCCTTCAAGATATCCTAGAGGAATTTACTGATTTGTCCTACCACCAGGATATAAACTTAACAGGGAAAATGTACAAGCTGCTGCAAAAATATCAAATGCAGTATCTGTTGCCTGATAGGCCTAGTCAAACTATTTTAGCATATATCGATGTTACTACTCTTTTTGTAATTGTATCTTGGTTAGTACTAATAATTATGACTTTTACCGCTCCCTGGAACATGAAGTCTTTTTTTTATTTAATTCCTTTACTATGGGGACTAATTCTCCTGATTCTCTTTAGGCAGCTGCTCAAATATGCCATTAATCCGGTGGGAAATAAGCTTCTCCAGACTATTATTCCCCCTCCTACAAAGCTGCGTAGTGTTTCCTTTTTATCTAGCTATATAAATGTTTCTGTTTTATCTATATTACAACAGGCTCGCCTTTCGCTGGTTATCCGCTTAAACATTTCCGGTCACCACCAGCATCATTCATTACCTGGCGAGATTATTCTAAAGCAAGAGCTTTCCTTTGACGATTTTTTTTATTATATACAGATTACTCAGGATGAAAAACCGATTTTTCTGGGCTTGGGAGAGCTAGAGGTCTCTTTCCCCAATGACCCTTTAACAAATAAGCCTGTCCCCATTCAGAGAAATGTCAACATTCCACTGGGAAGGATTACCTTTCCAGCAGATGTTCAAATGGTCCAATGTCAGCTGTTAATATTTGCTCGAGGAGAAAAACACCCTATTATATATCGCTTTGATCTTTTTAGAGAAGGGAAGGTTTACTGTGTCAACGACGAGCCTCGAGCCAGTATTTACACAGGAATAACCTATAAAATAAACCAAGACCGATTGGAGCTGGTAGAAAGTAATTACCAATCAGCTTGGCTTGAATATCTGTTTACTAGGTGCTCTTTTAACAACAAACGCATATTTTTTACAGGAAACAGCTTAAAAGAGCCTATTGATGTGGAAAAGCTATGCTCCTGTTT
Source organism: uncultured Clostridia bacterium (assembly GCA_964454195.1). Lineage (GTDB taxonomy): Bacteria > Bacillota > Desulfitisporia > Desulfitisporales > JAWSUQ01 > CAYVRD01. Next base: position 1,310 of record CAYVRD010000095.1, on the reverse strand, counting down.
AGATCAGATTTACGTTAAGTAATACCAACAAAGATGATGAGCAAAGTCATAATAGTATTCCAAACCGAGTGGGCCGTAATACAGGTAATCAAGGAGCCGGTGCGCTCATAGAGCCAAGCTAAACCCATTCCTCCCAGAGCAATTGGAATCATGCGGACCAGGTCAAAATGTAGAGAGGCAAAAATGACACTGCTGATGATTATTCCCAGTGCTACTCCAAACCGCTGGCGAAAAACTGGGTAGACAAGGCCACGAAAAAAAATTTCTTCTCCAACGGGAGCTAATATGGAGCCCATGATGAGAGGCAGGATAAGTTCTCGGCCAAAATTCACATTCATAATCAACTGGGCAAAGGGCTGGGGTTCGGGATCTATGGGAAAAAAATAAGTGACTACTGCTCCAGCTCCTACTACTATACAGAATAGCGCAAGTCCACCAATTAAACCCTTTTTAAGGTTGTCATACCATCTATATTTAGTTAGGCCAAGCTCTCCTAAGGTGCCGCCATAGTGGTAAACCACGTAATAAACTGCAAAGCCGATAAACAATGAAGCTTGAGTGAGACTGGCAAAAAAGAAAAATATAATCTGAGGGTTACTATGATTGACAAAGATTAATTGCACCAGAGACATAAGAGGCTCACTGAAATGACCTATAGAAATTCCTGCTATATTTATTATAATTAGGATTATAAAAATATCTCTAATTTTCCAAGACGGCTGATGGTATATAGTACCTGTCACAGGGTACCTCCTTATGATTTTTCTAAAAATTTATGCCCAATAATTTAAATTATACCATCAATTCCAGCCTACTTCCAGTTAGAAAAGGTCAAGCCTATGTTTTCTTAGCTCAGGAAGTCTTGGATACCCTTTACTAAAGCCTCCGCCGCTTTTTTTTGGTTTTCTTCACTAGCCATAGCTAAACCTTCCCGCTGGTTTGTAAGAAAGCCTATTTCGGGTAATACGACTTCATTAAGGATAGGCTCCCGCAAAATATGAAAATTAGCTGTCTTTACGCCTCGGTTATTCCAGTCAAAAGCTGCTATTAGCTCCTGTTGAATCTTTTCTGCTAGCGGCTTTGCACTATTTTTAGTAGGATGGTAGAAGGTTTCTATTCCATTAGCAGAGGAAAGAGAGAAGCTGTTGCAGTGAACTGATATGGCTACATCAGGGTTATGACTATTTATTGTTTGGACTCGCTGGGGCAGAGTGACGGTTATATCCTCTGTTCTAGTAAAGAACACCTGATAGTTTGCAGCTTTAAGCAGTTGCCCTAGAAAGTGACTTATGTTTAATACCACATCTTTT
>CAYVRD010000094.1:0-9918 GCA_964454195.1 uncultured Clostridia bacterium | reverse complement strand
GGCCTAATAGGCACCATTGAAAACCGAATTGGCGATCAGTCATTTCCAACTACTCACACAACTCCTGAAAGCTTAGACCTACAACGATTATTTAGTGTCATGGCAGCTGAGAGGGTGACCTATGGAGTGATGGAGGTGTCATCCCATGCTTTGGACCTAGGAAGAGTAGATGGAGTAGAATATGATGTAGCAGTATTTACTAATTTAACTCAAGATCATTTAGATTATCATCCCAATATGGATGAATACTTGCAGGCTAAGGCTATTTTGTTTAACAGACTAGGAGAAACTAATGTAAAAGGCAGAGCCAAGTACTGCGTGATCAATGGAGACGATCCTTACGGTAAGCTAGTAGCTGCTAAGACAAAGGCACCTATAATTACCTATGGCATAAAGCCAACAAACGATATATTTGCATCTCAAGTAGAAATAAAAGCAACTGGAGTTTCTTTCGTAGTAAACCATAACGAAATAGCTTTTTCTTTAGAGCTTAAGCTTACTGGTCTATTTAGTGTTTACAATGCCTTAGCTGCTTGCACCGTTGGTTTGCAGGAAAAAGTTGAACCAGAAATAATTAAAAAAGCTTTAGAGCAGCTTACAGGTGTAGCTGGTAGATTTGAGTCAGTCATTGCAGGTCAGGACTTTGCCGTAATTGTGGATTATGCTCATACTCCCGACAGCTTGGAAAATATTCTTTTGACGGCTAAGGAGTTTGCAAAAAGAAATATTATAACTGTTTTTGGCTGTGGAGGAGATAGAGACCGCACAAAAAGACCTCTTATGGGTGAAAAGGTAGCTCAGTATAGTAATTATTGTATTATTACTGCAGACAATCCGCGAACCGAGGATCCTAAGCAGATAATTGCCGACATTATTCCTGGTGTAAGCAAGCATATGAAACAAGATCGGTATACAGTGATTGAAAATAGGGAAGCAGCCATTCATCAGGCAATTAATATGGCAACTACTGATGATATAGTAATAATTGCTGGTAAAGGCCATGAAACCTACCAAATAATTGGAGACACCGTATTTCCCTTTGACGATCGTATTGTAGCAAGAGAGGCTTTAGAGAAAAGAGGATATGGCAATGGATAGAAAAAAATAGTGACGCCTACTGGTATTATAATGTAATATTGGTAATAGAGTTTATTGTGCAGATAGAAAAACGAGCTTTTGCTTGTGGCTTGGAGGTAACCATGTGGGGTGACATATTTTATGCATTTTTAATCGCAGCAATCGTGGGATTAGTTGTAGGACCAATAATAATTCCTATTTTAAGACGCTTGAAATTTGGCCAGAGGGTTAGGGATGATGGACCTCAATCTCACCTGCATAAAGCGGGTACACCCACAATGGGCGGTTTAATAATTTTAGCTGGCTTAACAGCTGGGGTCTTATTAGCAGGAGAAGTAAATCATACTATGGCTGCCTTACTCATAGTCACTTTAGGCTATGGGTTAATTGGTTTCCTAGATGATTTTATCAAGATAGTATTAAAGAGACCACTAGGGTTGAGAGCAAAGCAAAAGATATTGGGACAGACATTGATAGCGGCGTTAGCAGTTTGGTATGTTACCCATGTGCTAAATAGGGGAACAGATGTAATTGTCCCATTTATAGGTGGGACTATAGATTTAGGTATGCTATATATTCCCTTCGCTGTATTTGTAATCATTGGCACTAGCAATGCGGTGAATCTAACAGATGGACTTGATGGGTTGGCTGCAGGGATAACCTTTTTCGTATCAATAGGGTTTATCATATTAGCAGTTCTAACAAATGATTCTACTGCTGCAATTTTTTGTGGTGCTTTAGCTGGTGCTTGTCTAGCTTTTTTAAAGTATAACAGCTTTCCTGCTCGGGTTTTTATGGGAGACACCGGCTCCCTTGCTTTAGGAGGAGCGATAGGCATTGTTGCAGTAATTACTAAGCTGGAATTATTCTTGCCTTTGCTGGGTGGTGTTTACGTTATTGAGACCTTGTCAGTAATAATACAGGTACTATTTTTTAAAGCTACAGGTAAAAGATTATTTCGCATGAGTCCAATACATCATCACTTTGAATTAGCAGGATGGCCTGAGCGAAAGGTAGTTAGGTATTTTTGGTTAGGCTCAGTGGTAATGGTACTAATAGGGATTGTGAGCTTTGTTTAGAAAGAAAGCCTATGATAAAAGGAGCGGAAAACATGGCAATTGATATAGTTAATAGACAAGCTTTAGTTGTAGGAATGGGAAAAAGTGGTATAGCTGCAGCAATTTTTTTGACAGAGCAAGGAAGTAATGTGACTATCTGTGATAGTAATTCGGAAGAGAGCTTAGAGCAACAAATAGCTAAAATAAACACTTTGCCTATAAAAATTTTTACTGGTGGATATCCAGGACTAATTGAGGAATACGATTTTGTTGTAGTTAGCCCAGGGGTGCCATTAGAGATCCCTCCCCTTAAAAAGGCGACTGCACTAGGTATTCCTATAATAGGTGAGCTGGAGCTAGTTGCCCAGTATCTACCCCAGCAAATTGTTGCTATTACAGGTACTAATGGCAAAACTACAACAACAGCTTTAACTGGAGCAATTTTAGACGATGGAAAGCATCCTGTAATCGTGGGTGGAAATATTGGAACAACGGTCCTTGAGCAAATCAAAGATATAAAAATGGATACTAGGCTAGTGTTAGAAGTAAGTAGCTTTCAATTAGACATTACCACATCCTTTAGACCAAAGGTAGCTATAATACTTAATATTACTCCTGATCACTTAGATAGACATGGTACCTTTGAGCGATATGTGTACGCAAAGAGTAAAATCTTTTTAAATCAAGAGGAAACTGACTATTTAATTATTAATTATGACCAAAAGGATTTGCATCCTTTAGCTGATCAAGCAAAAAGCCGAGTTATATTTTTTAGTCGCCAGCATAGTTTAGAAGAAGGAGTCTTTGTCTCAGGCCAAGACATTGTATCCAGGTTTAATGGCCGGGAAGAAATTATTTGTTCAGTGCATCAAATTAGAATTAAAGGTGCTCATAATTTGGAAAATTGCCTGGCAGCCATTGCAGCTGCAGTTATTATGGGTATAGAAAAAGAACATATTGCTAATACCTTAATAAATTTTCCTGGTGTAGCCCATAGGCTAGAGTCGGTTGCATCAATAGCTGGAGTAGAATATGTGAACGATTCAAAGGGAACGAATCCAGATGCAACTGAAAAAGCCTTGGCTGCCTTCAACCAGCCCATAGTTTTAATAGTGGGAGGTAAGGATAAAGGGAGTAGTTTTACCCAGCTCTTAGAGGGTAACAAGGAAAAAATCAAGGCCTTGGTGGTGTTGGGAGAGACTAAGGAGAAGATAATATCTGCCGCAAGAGAGGTAGGCATAAGTCAGTTATACCCTGTAGAGTCTTTTACAGAAGCAGTACTTAAGGCAAGCTCCCTGGCACAAGCAGGAGACGTGGTATTGCTATCTCCTGCTTGTGCCAGTTGGGATATGTTTAATAGCTACGAGGAGAGAGGAGACCTTTTCAAAAAAATAGTATCTCAATTGGGGGGATAAACTAGGTGCGACAGAGCAAAAATTCTCCAGATTTCATTGTCTTTGTAATTACACTGATTCTTTTAAGTATTGGGCTGGTAATGGTTTTTAGCTCAAGCATCACCACATCTTACCTAAGGCATAGTGGGGACGCTTTGTTTTATGTTAAGCGTCAAGGACTGTGGGCAATCATAGGGCTTTTAGCTATGTTTTCAGTGATGAAGATGGACTTACATAAGATAAAAAAATTGTCTGGACCCCTTTTAATAATTGGCTTTATTTTACTCGTACTTGTGATCATACCAGGCGTAGGTAAGACGATAAAAGGCTCTAGCAGATGGCTAGGATTAGGTCCCCTAACATTTCAACCATCAGAGGTTATGAAGCTGATCCTAGTAGTTTTTATGGCCAATAGCTTAAGTAGGCACCAAGCAGTAATTACTAAATTTGCTAAGGGCTTATTACCCCACCTAGTAGTTCTTGGAATGATCTGTGTATTAATTATGCTTCAACCCGATTTAGGCACAACTATTGCCATTGCAGGAACCTCCTATATAATGTTTATTGCTTCAGGAGTGCGAATAATCCATTTAGCTGGATTAGCTGGCGTAGGCTTAGGGGCTATTGGCATTCTAATTGCTATTGCTCCCTACCGAATGGAGAGATTTACTGCATTTTTAGATCCCTGGGCGGATCCTATAGACTCGGGGTTTCAAATTATTCAGTCATTATACGCTATCGGCTCTGGTGGTTTTGCGGGGCTGGGATTGACAAACAGTAAGCAAAAATATTTTTATCTTCCCGAACAGCACACAGATTTTATCTTTGCAATTATTGGAGAAGAGCTGGGCTTTATAGGTGGTGCTCTTGTTTTAACTCTTTTTCTAGCCTTTGCCTGGAGAGGAATTAAAATAGCTCTCACTGCCCCGGATGGTTTTACTTGTTTATTAGCAGTAGGGATAACTACTATGATTGTCTTACAGGCAATAATCAACATTGGAGTAGTTACAGGCTCTATGCCTGTAACAGGCATTACTCTGCCTTTTATCAGTCACGGAGGCTCTTCCTTGGTATGGACTTTAATTGGAGTTGGACTGCTGCTGAATGTGTCTCGCTACACTACTACAAAATGACAGGAGGGATAAATATGAGAGTACTTTTGACAGGAGGAGGCACAGGTGGCCATATTTATCCAGCTCTAGCCATATATAGGTACCTGGAAAAACAATATGAAGGCATCCAATTTATGTATGTAGGGACAAGCCAAGGATTAGAGGCGCAAATTATACCTAGAGAGAATATTCCCTTCAAGGCTATTGAAAGCGGTGGCATATCTAGGAAAGCACTTTTAAAAAATTTTTCTTCCCTAATTAAGGTTACTAAAGGGATTGTCCAGTCCTATAGAATTATGAAAAAGTTTTCCCCAAATGTAGTAATTGGGACGGGTGGCTATGTGTGTGGGCCGGTAGTACTTGTGGCTAGCCTCATGGGAATTCCCACATTAATCCATGAACAAAATGCCTTTCCTGGAGTAACTAATCGATTGCTAGCATCTAAAGCAGATAGAATTTGTCTTACTTTTCCAGAATCGGAAAAGTATTTTGCTAAATACAAAGAAAAGGTTCGCTTAACTGGGCTACCAGTTCGTCCGCAGATATTCGGTGTTGACAAGAGGCAGGCTTTAAGCGAGCTGGGGCTAGACCCTCACAAAAAGACCCTATTAGTTGTTGGCGGTAGTCAAGGAGCTGTCAGTATTAACCGAGCAATGGTAAAGGTTATTGAGCATTACTTAAACAGCAGTAGGCTGCAAATATTAATGGTAACAGGGAAAAGTAACCATGACAAATTTCTTGATGAGCTAGCTAATGAAGGGTTAACTATAAGTACTGGAGGAAATATTATAATTAAGCCCTACATAGATGAGATGCAATACGGATTAGCAGCCGCCGATTTAGCTATTGGTCGTGCAGGTGCAACCTTTTTAAGCGAGATAACAGCAATTGGACTTCCGGCTATTTTAGTCCCTTATCCCTATGCCAGTGAAAATCATCAAGAATATAACGCCCAAGCATTAGTAACAGCAGGCGGAGCTGTGATGATAAAGGATAAGCAACTGGATGGAGAGCTGCTGATCAGAGAAGTTGAGAGATTGATCTCTAATCCTGCTGATTTAGCAAGAATGTCATTAGCTACAAAGGAGCTTGGAAAACCTCAAGCTGTTGATAGCATAGCTCAAATAATCCAAGAGCTTTTAAAGACAAAGAGACAGTAACATATTAATTAAGTCTGAATAATATAGCACAAAGGAAACTGGTGCTAAGTAGATATGTTGACACAGATTTCTAGTTATCGAGAGGGGTGGCAAAATTGTTTAATGGTCGCAAATGGTTCCATTTCATTGGCATCGGTGGAATTGGCATGAGTGCATTAGCCCATATTATGATATCTATGGGCCACAAGGTTTCGGGCTCAGATATAAAAGGCAGTATTGTAACTAATAGATTAGAAAATATGGGTGCTGAAATATATTACAACCATGATGATAATAATATTATACATTCAATGGACTACATAGTAGTGTCCTCGGCTATATCTGCCAATAACTGCGAGCTAGTAGCAAGTAAAGAAAAAAAATTAGCGATTATTCACAGAGGAGAGCTATTAGCCCAATTATTTAATACTCACAAGGGAATTGCAGTGGCAGGTGCCCATGGGAAGACTACTACCACCTCTATGTTGGCAGTGGCTTTAAGCGAATGTGGGTTTTCTCCAACAGTCTTAATTGGAGGCGATGTTCCCTATTTTAATGGCAACGCTCAAAAGGGATCGGGGGAGATTATGGTAGCAGAAGCAGATGAGTCGGATGGTTCTTTCCTCTTTCTAAAGCCTGAGATAGCAATAATTACAAATATAGAAGATGACCACTTAGATTATTACGGCTCTATGGAGAAGGTGGAACAGGCATTCTTTGACTTTACATATCGGGCATCTCAATCTGGAATAGTTATATTGTGTACAGACAATGAAAAGGTTAGGGAACTTTCTGAAAATATTGTCAATAAAATTACCTACGGATTAAACTCGGGTGAAGTAACTGCAAAAAACATTTCCTATCGAGGGCTAGGAATAAGAGCAGACATTTTTTATCAGGAGCAACCATTAGGACCGATAACTCTTAATGTGCCCGGTAAACATAACTTATTAAATGCTTTAGGAGTTATAGGAGCAGGAATTTTTTTAGGAATAAAATTTGAGGAAATCTCCGCTGGCATCAGCAAGTTTTCAGGAGTAAAAAGAAGATTTCAGGTTCTTGGGCAAGTGGGAGATATTACAGTAGTTGACGATTACGCCCATCATCCCACAGAAATAATGGCTACCCTATCTGCGGCAAAAAGGGCAGTAGAAGGTAGATTGGTTGCAATATTTCAACCTCATCGTTACTCAAGAACAAAAGCTCTATACAAGCAATTTGCTTCAGCATTTACTGATGCAGATGTGGTGATACTAGACGAAGTATACGCTGCTGGCGAGACTTCGGATCAGGTTAGCTCAAGCTTAATCGTTAATGCAATGAAACATAACCATGTTCATTTTTGTCCTGGCAAAGAAAATATTGTCCAGCTATTAAATAATATTTTAGAACCAGGGGATTTAGTAATTACCTTGGGGGCAGGAGACATTTGGCAAGTCTCACATAAATTGCTTGGGACTAACTAAAAATCACCCATACTAATTGGAAGGAGGGGAAAAATGAATTGGAATCAGTTAGGCGGAGAACTGGAGAGAAAAGTTGCAGGGAAAATTCTCTTAAATGAACCAATGAAAAATCACACTACCTGGAAAATTGGCGGTCCCGCTGATATTGTGTTAGTCCCAGCTGAGCTTTCCGACGTGGTAATTGCTTTAAAGGAGGCGGCCAAATACGGAGCGCCAATTTCAGTGATAGGTAATGGATCTAATTTATTGGTCAAGGATAAAGGTGTAAGAGGGATATCTATCAAGATAAATGGTTGTTTTAATAACGTAGCAATAGATAACGCCACTGTAGAAGCAGAGGTAGGAATTAGTCTTCCTAAGCTAGCTCGTTTAACTGCAGATATGGGATTGACAGGTTTAGAATTTGCTATAGGTATTCCAGCTACTTTAGGTGGAGCTATTAAGATGAATGCCGGTGCTCTAGGAGGTGAAATAGGCAATCACATCCAAAAGATACTGTGGGCAGACTTAGAGGGTAACCTACACACCAGTACTAGAGATGAGTTGATATTTTCCTATAGACACGCAGTTCTCCCTGCCGAAGATATTATTTTACTCAAAGCGTGGATCCAGCTAGAGCTGGGCGCCAAAGAAACCATCCAGGAGCTATTAAAACAACATACGGAAAAGAGAAAAAAAAGCCAGCCAATTAATTTTCCAAATGCGGGCAGCGTTTTTAAAAATCCTCCTGGAAACTATGCGGGAAAGTTGATTGAAGAGGCTGGGCTGAAAGGAAGAAGAATTGGTGATGCCCAAGTCTCAGATATTCACGCCAATTTTATTGTAAATATCGGCAATGCAACTGCAGATGATGTGCTAAAACTAATAGATTTGGTAAGGGGAGAAGTTTTAAAAAGATATGATATTCAATTAGAATTAGAGGTTCAGATTTTGGGAGAAGCTTGACACAAGTTAGGGGGGACATCAATGAAATATGTTATTTCCGGAGGTAAGCCACTGGCAGGACAGGTTAATGTCAATGGAGCAAAAAATGCTATTCTTCCGATCTTGGCAGCCAGCTTACTTACAAAGGAAGAATGTCACATTAGCAATATTCCTAAATTGCGAGATGTGGGCATGATGTGCAACATCCTTGAGCACCTAGGCGTAAAGATAAAGTTTGAAGGTACTAACTCAGCTACTGTCAACTGTGCTGGAGTAAATATATCCTATCTTTCGGAGGAGCTGATGCGCATGTTGCGGGCGTCGAATCTAGTAATGGGACCGTTGCTCAGTAGATTTGGTGAAGTGAAAATGGCCTTTCCAGGAGGCTGCAACATAGGAAGTCGACCAATGGATCTCCATCTCAAATCATTTGAAAAAATGGGAGCTAAAATATCTGAAAGACATGGTTTTATCTTCGCCAAAGCCCTTTCCTTGACAGGTACAGACATTCATTTAGACTTTCCCAGCGTTGGAGCTACTGAAAATATCATGATGGCTGCTACATTAGCTAAAGGGAATACAGTTATTCGCAACGCAGCTAGAGAACCAGAAATCGTGGATTTGCAAAATTTTCTTAATGGATTGGGAGCAAGGATACGGGGAGCTGGTACGGATACAATCTATATACATGGTGTAGATAAACTTAGCAGCAATCAACATACAGTTATCCCAGATCGCATCGAAGCTGGAACTTACTTGATAGCTGGTGCAATATCAAAGGGAGAAGTAACAGTAGCCAACGTCATTCCTGAACACATAGAGCCTGTTATTTCCAAGCTCAGAGAAATGGGATACACCTTAGAAGTTGGAGATAGTGAAATTCACATTACCTCAAAAAATTCTATAAAACCTACAGATATAAAAACCTTACCTTACCCAGGATTCCCTACAGATATGCAATCACAAATAATGGCCCTATTAAGTGTAACCCCAGGGACAAGTGTAATAGTAGAGACAATTTTTGAAAACAGATATAAGCATGTGGACGAATTGCGACGCATGGGAGCAAATATAAAGGTAGATGGCAGAGTAGCCATAATCAAAGGTGTGGAGAAGCTGAGTGGAGCTGCAGTAGAGGCCACGGACTTGCGGGCTGGAGCTGCTCTGATTTTAGCAGGAATATGCGCTCAGGGTGAGACAACGATAACTAATGGAAAATATATTACTAGAGGCTATGCTGATGTAGACAAACAATTGCAAAATATCGGTGCAGACATTAAAATATTAGAATAAGTATATATTCTTGGCTTATGCCAAGTTTTCTTTAATTATTGGTAAGACAGGCATTGATTTGACAGCTTTAAAGGGGAGAAAAACCAATGAAAAAACAGAACTTATACTCTTTACCCCAAAAAAATAAGTTAAATAAGCCCAAAGGAGCAAAGATTCACTACATTATTATTATGCTCTTAAGTGTGGTTTCATTATACTTTTTTATCCAATCTCCCTTTTTTGAAATAAAAAAAATATATGTTAAAGGAACTAATCAGTTGACTATCAATCAGGTGTTGGAGTTAGCCAATATCCAACCAGGAATAAATATATTAAAAGTGAATAGCAGCAAAACTAAAGAGGGATTAAGCGCCCACCCCTGGATAAAAGATGTGCAGGTAGAGAGGAAACTTCCGTCAACTGTAACTGTTTATATCAAGGAAAGGGAAGGGGTTGCTATAGTGCCCTCTGTAGGT
>CAYVRD010000093.1:0-9934 GCA_964454195.1 uncultured Clostridia bacterium | reverse complement strand
GACCGGTACTAATAGGTCGAGGACTTGACCTAAAACAAAGCCTTTTTAGTAGCAAGCTTGATACACTGTCTAGTTTTGAGGGTACAATAAATTGCAATAAGTTCACAAAAGCTTTCGACATGCATATTACTAAGCTTGCTTTTACAAACTTCAAAACTCGCTATCGCTCAGACAATTGAAGTTTTAAGTAAAAGCTGCGCTAAGAAATATGGAATGCCTTCAGCTAAAAAGTTCACTTTATTGCAATTACCGTACTGCATGTTAATGCATGCATATCTCAATAGATTTTTAAATATGTTAGCTGCAGATTGATGTGTTTAGCGATTAAGCGAAATATTACGCAAGCCATGCTAAAAATACTTAGCGAACTTTTCGTCAGATGTAGGATGTTCTGCTAGAAACGCAACGTCCTGTTGCAACGCAGAACTTAGCACATCCTGTGCGTCATAGGATTTTGCAGGCTGAAGTATAGATGAGCGAATGCTAAACATCCACAATCAAAGCAAGTCTGGTGGTAATGGCGAAGGGGTCACACCTGTTCCCATCCCGAACACAGCAGTTAAGCCCTTCAGCGCCGATGGTACTTGGACCGCAGGGTCCTGGGAGAGTAGGTCACTGCCAGGCAATAGAAAAAAGCTCTTTATGGCTATTAAGCTATAGAGGGCTTTTTGCATTCAAGCATACATTCTTTTTATGTTTCTAAATATGTTAGCCAAATGTTCTGCTATATTCACCTATATTCACATAAATTACCGCTGAAAATCAATTGACAAAATAAGCTTAAGTTAATATAATAGTATTTGTTGATATTCTTAAGGCATTCCTCGATAGCTCAACGGTGGAGCAACCGGCTGTTAACCGGTAGGTTGCAGGTTCGAATCCTGCTCGGGGAGCCATTTTTTTTAGCCTTTTCATCTTCCAATATTTTCTAACATAACAATAAGACTAGGTGTAGGTGATTCAGACATCAACACCTAGTTTTTGTATTGTAGGTAGTAAAACTGTAACCGCAGGGAGTGGGTATGAAATGGAATAATTAAAAATTGTATACATTTCTCCTAGTAATCCATAATATTAAGGCTTTAATGATTTTTCAATGCTTTAATTAGGAGGGATCTAGGTGATAAAAATAATTCCAGCGTTAGCTTTAATATTTATAATAGCAATAGGTAGTTCTGGAGCTTTGGCACAAGAAACCACCTGTAATACATGCCACTTTCCCACGGCGTAAGCCATGGCTGGAGGGAATCACAGTGGAGTTCCCTGTAGTAGCAACCCTATCACTTGCGTCATGAGTCATGACACCCACAGAACAGAAACCCGGGTTGTTAGCTTTGCTTTATAAAGAAGCATTAGATAGAATGCCTAACGACCATCCTACTCAAGAGAATGATCCACAGAGAAATTTCTCTGTGGATTTTTTAGAATCCCCTTTAACAAATATCTTTTAAAAAAACTTGATTTTTTAGTGCATTTTTACATATAATATAAGCAAAGGTCAAAAAAGGTCAAAAGATTAGTTAAGGTCAAAGAAGATTTTGTGTTGTAGAAGGAGGTAAGGCTATGGAGAGAAGTATTGCAGATCAAATTGAAAGATATTTAAAGGAGCTATTGGAGCGGAGCGAGCAGGGAGTCATTGAGCTGAGACGTCAGTATGTGGCTGAAATATTTGCCTGTGTTCCATCCCAAATTAACTATGTGCTTTCCACCAGGTTCACGGATAGTCATGGCTATATAGTTGAGACTAGACGAGGCGGAGGTGGCTTTATAAAAATAGCCAAAATAGATATCTGTCCAACTAAGCTAACAAGCCTTATAAACAAAATTGGCGCTCAGATTGATCAACAGAACACCGAGGCCTATATTTCCAGGTTTTTAGAGGATGGACTGATTACTCGTCGAGAGGCCGACTTAATTAAAGCGGCTACCCATAGAGATAACCTGGTAATGGATCTTCCTGGTCGAGATCAAATAAGAGCAAATATTTTAAAAGCTATGCTAATGGAAGTATATCGCTTTAAAAATAAACAAGAATAGGAGTGATGGCACATGATGTGTGAACAGTGTCAAAAGAAATTAGCTACTGTGCACTTAACAAAAATAATTAACAACCAGAAGGAAGCAATTCGGCTCTGTGAAGATTGCGCAGGAAATTATCACAGCTTTTCAATATTTGACGGAAATTACTCTATTCATAACCTACTCACCAGCTTAATTCAGCAAAGCAAAGGTGCTCATCTAATAAACTACCGCAATCACCAGGCATGTGAATGCTGTCAAATAGATTACAGCAAGTTTGGTCAAAGTGGTAAGCTAGGCTGCAGCAAATGCTATGGTGAATTCGCCGACAATATCAAGCCCCTATTGCGAAAAATCCATGGCAACCATCAGCATGATGGAAAGCTACCTAAACGCACTGGACAAGAGTATCGCATTAAGCGGGATGTGGAAAAATTACGACAGGAATTGCGACAGCTAATTGAGGAAGAGAAATTTGAACAAGCTGCTTTAGTTCGAGATAAGATAAAAGAGCTTGAAGGTAAAGTGGAATAGATGGGAGGTTAGTAACCGTGGATATTGATCAACTGATAGATAAAAGTAGTAGCAAATGGATGGACAGTTCTGGTCCTGACAACAGCATAGTTATTAGTAGTAGAGTGCGCTTGGCCAGAAACCTGCAGGAATATAAATTTCCTCACAACATGTCGGAAGAGGATGCCAAGGCTGTGTTGGACTTAGCTGGAAGGGCTATAGAGACCAGTGAAACCCAATGGCAAGAGAAGCTTTATCTGTATCAGCTAAGCAATCAAATGCTGCTAGAGCAGCAGATTCTGATGGAGAAGCATCTGATCAGCCCTAACTTTATCAAGCAAACTAAACCTAAAGGATTCATAGTAAACAAGGATGATTCTCTTAGCATAATGATCAACGAGGAAGACCACTTTCGCATTCAATGCTTGCTGCCAGGACTTCAGCTGGAAAAGGCTTGGGAGACGGCGGATCAGGTAGATGATTATTTGGAGGAAACCCTAGACTACGCCTTTGATCCGGCCCTAGGGTATCTTACCGCTTGTCCTACTAACGTGGGCACAGGTTTTCGAGCCTCGGTGATGCTCCATTTACCCGGCTTAGTAATTACAGGTCAGGCAGCTAGAATACTATCATTTTTATCTCAGATTGGCTTGACAGTAAGAGGAATATATGGAGAGGGTACAGAGGCAAAGGGAAACCTATTTCAAATTTCCAATCAGATAACTTTAGGGATAGATGAGCGAGAAATAGTAAACAATTTACATGGAGTCACAAAACAGCTGATTGAGCAAGAAGATAAGGCGCGCCAAAAGTTACTGGAGCAAGGTGGGCAAAGGTTAGCAGACCGAGTGCTGAGAGCCTATGGAATACTAAAATATGCTCGTTTAATTAGCTCAAATGAAGCAATCAGTCTTCTTTCTGACCTAAGACTGGGCATCGATACAGGGTTTATTCAAGGCTTAGAGGGTAGAATATTAACTGAGCTAATGGTGCTAACTAGCCCCGGCTACTTACAGAAGACAGCTGGCAGGGAATTGTCATCAGAAGAAAGAGATGCTCGACGAGCCGATGTTATAAGAAATAAAATATTAGAAAATGAAAAGCATTAAATAGCGGGTAATAAAAATGCTTAGGAGGGATTTTCATGAATGGCAGATTTACAGAAAGGGCAAATCAGGTATTGATATATGCAAGAGATGAGGCTCATGACATGGGTCACCCGGCTATTGGCACTGAACACCTTCTAATGGGTTTACTAAAGGAAGGCGAAGGTATCGCTGCTCAGGCATTAAGAAACATGGGATTAAATACGGAAAAGGTAGCCTTAATGATATCCAATACGGTGGGAATAGGTCAGGATCAGGTGGAACCTGAAAAAATAGGATTGACTCCCCGCAGCAAAAGGGTTTTAGAATTGTCAGGGGAAATTGCCAGAGAAATAGGAGTAGGATATATAGGAACAGAGCACATTTTCCTTGGGCTTATCAAGGAAGGAGAAGGAGTAGCAGCCAAAATTCTCATGGAACTTGGGATTGATATGCAAAAGGCCACAAATCACGTCTTGCAGCTATTAACACTCAATAAACCGGGAGGTATGAACGTCATCAACCTGTCTGGTGATATTCCGGCAAATGGAAACAAGTCATGTCCAGGGCCGGGTGCTGTAGCAGGAGCGGGGGAACGAGCTAGTCAGACACCCACCTTAGATCAATACGGTAGAGACTTGACAAGCCTAGCTAAAGAAGATAAATTAGATCCGGTTATCGGTAGAGAGCAAGAAATAGAGAGGGTTATTCAAGTGCTCAGCCGCAGAACAAAAAATAATCCTTGTCTGATTGGAGACCCGGGGGTAGGGAAGACAGCTATTGCCGAAGGCTTAGCTCAGAAGATTATTAGCAATCAGGTTCCGGAAGTGCTAGCTAACAAAAGAGTAGTAACCTTAGAGCTCTTTTCTTTAGTTGCAGGAACAAAGTACAGAGGAGAGTTTGAGGAAAGACTTAAAAAGGTTATGGATGAGCTGCGGGAAGCGGGCAATGTGATTCTGTTTATCGATGAGCTGCATACGCTAATTGGTGCAGGAGCGGCAGAGGGTGCTATCGACGCAGCAAATATTCTAAAGCCTGCCCTAGCTCGAGGAGAGCTCCAATGTATCGGAGCAACCACCCTTGATGAATACCGCAAGCATATTGAAAAGGATGCTGCTTTAGAGCGTAGATTCCAACCAATCAAGGTGGGAGAGCCCTCCTTGGAGGAAACTGAGGCAATTCTCTTAGGATTAAGAGACAAATACGAAGCTCACCATCGAGTTACCATTACTGACGAAGCTCTCAAGGCTGCTGTAAGACTAGCTGACAGATATATAACTGATCGATTTTTGCCCGATAAAGCTATTGACTTAATGGATGAAGCTGCCTCAAGGGTTAGGTTAGCTGTATACACTGCTCCCGACGGCTTAAAAGAAATTCAAGAGCAGCTGGAGAAGGTACAACAGGAAAAAGAAGCAGCCATAATGGGCCAAGAGTTTGAAAGGGCCGCAGCATTTCGAGATCAGGAGAAACAATTCAAAGAAAAGCTAAATCAGTATAAAAATCAGTGGGATGAAGATAAGCTGATAGAACGCAAGCAGGTTTTGGAAGATGATATTGCCGAGACAATTGCCCGTTGGACCGGGATTCCTGTCAACAAGCTGACCCAGGAGGAGTCGGACCGCTTGTTAAAGCTAGAAGAGGTGCTCCATCAAAGAGTTATAGGCCAACACGAGGCGGTGCAGGCTGTGGCTAAGGCAGTGCGAAGAGCAAGAGCGGGACTTAAGGACACTAAGCGACCAGTAGGCTCATTTTTCTTTCTTGGACCTACAGGAGTTGGAAAAACTGAGCTGGCCAGAGCATTGGCAGAAGCCTTATTTAGCACAGAGAAATCCCTAGTTCGGATTGATATGTCCGAATATATGGAAAAGCACGCAGTTTCTAGATTAATTGGAGCTCCCCCGGGATATGTGGGATATGATGAGGCGGGACAATTAACTGAAGCGGTGCGAAGAAATCCTTATTCAGTTATTTTGCTGGATGAGATCGAAAAAGCTCACCCAGAGGTATTTAATATTCTATTGCAGGTATTGGAGGACGGACGCTTAACAGATAATAAGGGGAGAGTAGTTGACTTCCGAAATACGGTTGTGATTATGACCTCCAACGTAGGAGCCTCTATGATGCGCAGCGACAAGCGAGCTATGGGCTTTGCCCAAGTAGACAAAAGCTCCTATGACAATATGAAGGAACGGATAATGGAAGAGCTAAAAAAAGCTTTTAAGCCCGAATTTATCAATAGGGTTGACGAAAGCATTGTATTCCATGGACTTAATAAGGAGCATATGAAGGAAATAGTAGACCTGATGCTTAAGGATACTGCCAAGAGACTAGAGGATCAAGAGCTGAAGTTAGAAGTTACTGATGCAGGGAAGGAGCTACTGGTAGAGGAGGGCTTTGATGAGGCATTTGGAGCTAGACCTCTACGCAGAGCTATTCAAAAGCTATTAGAAGATGCTTTGGCAGAAGAGCTATTGAAAAACAGGTATCAGCCGGGTGATACCATATTGACAGATAGCATTGAAGGGAAGATCGTCTTCAAATAAATCGTATTATCAGTGAAAATAGTCTTGGTTTAAAAAGCTCCAAGGCTATTTTCCTTTTTATATTTGTTTGCATCGACAAAAAATGTTATAATCATACAATAGGAAGAGAATGGAGGATTTGGATTTGGCAAAGGGGAGAACAATTTTTTTCTGTCAAGAATGTGGACAAGAATCGCCCAAGTGGCTTGGGAAATGTCCTGGCTGCAATCAATGGAACAGCTTTGCCGAAAAGGTGCAGGTAAAAAGCCGCTCTGGAGCTACCGCGGTAGGTAACAGTAGTGTACAGGCTGTGACAGAGGTAGAAGCTGGTGAAGAAGAGCGACTCGGCACAGGGATGGAAGAATTAAACCGGGTGCTGGGCGGAGGAATAGTACCAGGATCAATAATCCTGTTGGGGGGAGATCCGGGCATAGGGAAGTCTACCTTGCTGCTACAAGTGGCATGGCAGATCAGCGCCAATGTGGGACGAGTTTTGTACGTATCAGGTGAGGAATCAGCCAGACAGCTGGCTATGCGGGCTAGACGTCTTGAGGCACTGCATCCAGAGCTACTGATCCTAACTGAAACTGCCTTAGAGACGATAGAATCCCAAATTTCCCAGCATAATCCTCAGATTGTAATCATAGATTCTATCCAGACAATCTACAAGGCTGAGTTACCCATGAGCCCAGGAAGCTTGGGACAAGTGCGAGAATGCACCAGTCACCTGATGCGCTTTGCCAAACAGACTAATACCTCTATTATCCTAGTAGGTCACGTTACCAAAGATGGCAATGTGGCCGGTCCAAAAACCCTAGAGCACATGGTGGATGTGGTGCTATACCTGGAGGGTGAAAGACAGCACGCCTTTCGCATTTTGCGAGGAGCAAAAAATAGATTTGGCTCAACAAACGAAATGGGTATTTTTGAGATGGCCGGACACGGTCTTCAGGCTGTATTAAACCCTTCAGAAGTATTGTTGGCGGAGCGCCCAATGGATGCTACGGGATCTGTAGTAGTGTCGGTTTTAGAAGGGACTAGACCAATGCTTTTAGAAATTCAAGCTTTAGTTAGCTCTACAGCTTTTGGCAATCCCCGTAGACTGACTACAGGTCTAGACTATAATCGAGTAGCCATGATTTTGGCAGTATTAGATAAGCGAGCTGGCTTACATGTAAACAATTTTGATGCCTACGTAAATGTGGCTGGAGGAGTGCGGGTTTTGGAGCCAGGAGTAGACTTAGGCATAGCAGTAGCCTTAGCCTCTAGCTTGCGAGAAAAAAAAGTATCTCACAAAACGTTAGTTGTAGGAGAAATAGGCTTGACTGGTGAAATAAGAAGAGTAGCCCAAATTCAGCGCCGACTTTATGAAGCGGAGAAGCTAGGTTTTAAAACTGCAATTATTCCATATAATAATTTAAAAGAGTGCAACAGTGACTTTACTCTAAATCTAATCGGAGTTAGAAACATCAAGGAAGCCTTAGATAATGCTTTAGGGGGTGAGTAAGTGAAGGAAGAGAGAGAAGAGAGCTTTTTAAAAACATTAAAAATATTAGCACCAGGTACCCCCTTGAGGGAAGGCTTAGAAAATGTGCTTAAAGCAAAAACAGGAGCACTTATTGTAGTAGGAGATGGAGCAGAGGTAGAAAATATTACCGCTGGAGGATTTGATATAGATTGTGAGTATTCGCCAAATAATTTGTATGAGCTAGCAAAGATGGATGGGGCAATAATTTTAAACAGAAACGCCCAAAGGATACTCAAGGTAAATGCCCAGCTAGTACCCCTTTCAACAATTCCATCACAAGAGACGGGTATTAGACATCGGACAGCAGAGCGGGTAGCAAAGCAAACTGGAGAGCTGGTTATCTCCATATCTCAGCGCCGAGGAGTTATCACCTTATATAAAAGCAACATGAAATATATTTTGCGAGATATAGGGGTTATCCTAACAAAGGCAAATCAAGCAATCCAGACCCTAGAAAAATACAAGCTAGTATTAGATAAGGCTCTTACTAATTTAACCATATTGGAATTTGAAGATATAGTATCAGTGTTTGATGTGGTTAAGGTAGTCCAGAGGCTGGAAATGGTAATGCGAATAGTAAAGGAAATACAGGTGTACATAAGCGAGCTGGGCAATGAGGGTCGCTTGGTTAGCATGCAGCTAGAAGAGTTGGTTTCTAACGTGGAGGACGATGGAACTATGTTAATCAAGGATTACTATGTCCCTCATGGAGAGGTAACAGTAGATAGCATCAAGCAAAACATGGCTAATTGGACCTCAGAAGAGCTATTAGACTTAACAGTGATTAGCAGAGCCTTAGGCTATGGAGGTACTTTGAGTAGCCTAGACCTACCAGTTACCCCTAAGGGCTATCGGATACTGCATAAGGTGCCCAGACTGCCTAACACCGTATTGGAAAACCTGGTGGCCACCTTTGTCAACCTGCCTAAGATAATCCAAGCTTCTATTGAGGAATTGGATGAGGTAGAGGGTATTGGAGAGGTGAGAGCTAGAGCCATCAAGGATGGTTTAAAGAGGCTTAGGGAACAGATCCTATTAGATAGGCATATTTAAAAAATCATTGGAATTTAAAGTTTTTTATGATATAATCAGCAAAATAATCCAGCTCTAGACACTGGTCTGTATGTAGCTGGATTTTCTGTTGGAGGCTACTGGAGGGCTTTAATTCATAGAGGTCCTTATAAAGCTGGGCCAGATTTAAGTGGATTCGAGCCCTAAGCTCATTGGACTCAGCTTGCAGCAAGCCGGCGGAAAGCAGCTTTTCTGCCAGAAGGTGTTGGCCCTGGGGCAGTAGGTTTGCGCCGGTCATCATCAATACAGCAGCTGGATCGGTATCGACAGACACAGCTGAACTGGCGTTGGCAAATAGCTCTTTGTCAGTATGATTCAGGGTCATATACAATTCCTTCACTCTCAAATATATCTCCTCCTCTTAGATAGCTTTTGAAGAAGGGCTAGGGATTATACTGACAATTATAGCCTAAAAACAGGTAAAGAAAAAGACCATTGCTTAGCATGGTCTTTTTGTCAGCTGTTCTAATTTTATGTAAGGTTGAATACCCTTAATGTAGATACTTTTTTATGCTCCTTCAATAGTACATCGTAGAGACTAATACCTAGGCTATTGCATAGGGCGGTCAGATAAAACAGCGACTTACCTAATTCGTTTTCTACTATTTCGCGACAGCTTTCACAGAGTTCTCCCTCCAAATGGGTATCCAATAGCTCTTTAAGCTCGTGGAGGTTGCTGTCTGGAGTCACTTGCTGCTTGCTGGTTCTCACTCGGATACAACCACATGTAGTAGTGGCCTTAGCTACTGCTCTGTTTACTCTAGAGTTACTCTCTTGAGACTTTGTCAAGATATCCAAAATAGACTGGTGCCTTATAAGGTACTGGGCAACAGTGTTTTGAAAATTGTCACATAAGGATTCTTTCATGGTGAATGAGGCTCCCTCCTTTATGAAAACCGGGTGGTTTCATCATTGAACATATTATACTTTTTGCGCAACTCCTTGTCAATGTTTGGCCAATTGGGAAATAAAAGTAACAGCGTTGACATGAAATCCAAGGATATGTTATAATAATTAATTTTATTTTGACATGGTTCTTTTTTTTTGATATAATGTTGTAAGATAGGGGGTAGACTAATGTTCAAAATTGGCGATAAAGTGGTATACCCGATGCATGGAGCAGGTGTAATAGAGGCTATCGAAGAAAAAGAAGTACTGGGATCTACTAGAAAATATTATATTATGCGCCTGCC
>CAYVRD010000092.1:4998-10095 GCA_964454195.1 uncultured Clostridia bacterium | reverse complement strand
TATTCAGATTATGATATAATTTATATAATATTTTTCTAAGCTATGTGTTAGTGGGTGATAATAGTGATTATTGGCATTGCCGAGCTGACAATTTTTTTGCCGGAGCAGCATTCGCTAAAGGAAAAGCGCAGTATAATTCAGAGCTTGTTAAAGCGCATGGGAAATAAATATAATGCCTCAGTAGCTGAGATCGGCGAACAGGACAAATGGCAAAAGTCAATTATAGGAGTGGCAGTTATCGGTGGTACTACTGCCCATGCCCATAGCCAGCTCCAGTCTATCATCAGGTTTGTGGAAGGGGAGCCACGGCTTGAATTGGTAGAAGTAGTCACTGAGGTAATTTAAGTCTAACCTGCAATTGAGCTCTTTATGCTTAGAGGAAAACGGAGGTTTATACAATGCATGAAATGTCGATAATGCAAGGTCTTTTTAGTTTAATCAACCAGCAGGTAGAAGCTCATCAGCTATCGAAAATAACTAAGGTTAAGGTAGTTGCTGGCGTAGCCAGCGGAGCAGTACCCCAATCTCTGGAGATGTGCTTTGAAATAATGTCCCAGGATACGCCTTGTGAAGGAGCAGAACTGGAAATTGAGCAAGCCCCTTTACTTGCAGAATGCTCTGACTGTGGACACCAATACCAGGTGGAAAATATGATTCTAAGCTGTCCTTTGTGCGGTGGTAAGGTTAAGGACTTTATTTCAGGAAAGCAAATATATCTAGATTATATTGAAGGCGACTAAGAAAGATCAGGGTTTGAAAGGAGTAGTAGTATGGGACAAATAAAAGTGTTGAAAAACATCATGAAGGCAAATGATGATCGAGCTACCATCAATCGAGAGCTTTTTAAGGAGCACCGGGTGTTGACCATTGACCTGATGAGCTCGCCAGGGGCAGGAAAAACAACTATCCTGGAAAAAACTATTGACATACTCAAGGGTCAGCTGGGCATAGGGGTTATTGAGGGAGACTTGATGACTAGTAAGGATGCGGAGCGTATTCACAGACATGGCGTGCCAGTAGTGCAGATTAATACTGAAGGTGGATGCCATTTAGATGCCAATATGATTAACCTTGCTTTAAAAGAATTTGATCTATCGGAGCTTGAGCTGATGTTTATTGAAAATGTGGGCAACCTGGTTTGCCCTGCAGCTTTTAATCTAGGTGAGGAGTACAAGGTTGTGGCCTTAAGTGTTACTGAAGGAGAGGACAAGCCGCTTAAATACCCAGTGCCATTTCAGCAGGCCAAGGCATGTATATTAAATAAAGTAGACCTACTGCCCTATTGCAGCTTTGATGTGGCTGCTTTTGAAGCAGACGTACTAAGCTTAAACCCGAATATTAAGATTTTCCACCTTTCAGCTACTAACAATCAAGGAATAGAGGAATGGTGCCAGTGGCTACTACAAGAAGTGGAGACGTTCAAGCAAAGCTAATAAAGGTTCAGGGTATAGTACAAGGAGTAGGCTTTAGACCCTTTGTCTATCAGATAGCCCAAAGTCTTGACTTGAAGGGCTGGGTTCTCAATGATGCCCAAGGGGTTACTATTCATTGGGAGGGCAGTGAAGATTCTGTGGCTGAAGGAATTAGAAGACTCTTAGAGCAGCCACCACCCCTGGCTAAAATAACTGATTATCGAATAGAAAATGCCCCTTGGACAAATTACGCTAGCTTTTATATTCAAGAAAGCCATACCAGCACTGAGAAAAACGTTTTGATTTCACCTGATGTGGGCACCTGTGCAGATTGTCAAAGAGAGTTTAATCAAGGAGGAGATCGGCGACAGGGCTACGGCTTTACAAACTGTACTAATTGTGGGCCAAGATTTACAATTATTAAGGATCGACCCTATGATAGGAAACAAACCTCAATGCACAGCTTTAGCATGTGCCAGCTGTGTGAAGGGGAATACCAGAATCCTTTAGATAGAAGGTTTCATGCTCAGCCCAACTGCTGCCCTGAGTGTGGTCCCCAGTGGTGGATTGTGGATAAGGAGCAAAAACCTGTTAGTGCAAGTCCCGCTCAGCTCCTGCAGCAAGGATATATCTTAGCTGTTAAAGGCTTAGGGGGATTTCACCTGGCCTGCGATGCTCGAAATAGTCAGGCAGTTTCTCGATTGCGCCAGCGGAAAAAAAGGGATTTTAAGCCCTTTGCGCTGATGGCCAATAATTTGGATATTATTAGATATTATTGTCATTTATCTGCAGAGGAAGAGAAGGAGCTAGTGAGCCCAGCAAGACCAATAGTACTGCTGCATCAGAAAAGAGAGCTACCTGAGGAAATAAATAAGGGTCTTGACACCTTGGGTGTTATGTTGCCATACACTCCTTTGCATTGGCTCTTGTTTACTGATGAGCTACCTCTTTTAGTGATGACCAGTGCCAATCTATCTGGCAATCCACTGGTATGGGATAACGATCAAGCCCTAGCTACATTGCAGGGGATAGCTGATTTTTTTCTCTTACACAGCCGTGATATCATCAACCCATGTGATGATTCGGTGGGGATGGTGACCAATGATCAATGGCAGCTGGTGCGCAGAGCTAGGGGTTACGTTCCGCTACCTATAACCAACCCCCTTATTACTAAAATGCCTATCTTGGCGGTAGGAGGGGATTTAAAAAGCTCCTTTGCCCTAGCCAAGGGAGAGCAAATATTTATGAGCCAGCATTTAGGAGATTTAGACAATTATCTAAATCTACAGATGTTCCAGCAGTCCTACCAGACAATGAAACACCTAACAGGTATTGAGCCAAAAGCTGTGGTGGCAGATTTGCATCCCAAGTATGCAAGCTTAGAGCTAGCTAGAGAGCTGGCCAAGGCTGCTGCTCTGCCGTTAGTTCAAGTACAGCATCATCATGCCCATTTAGTTAGCGCCATGATAGACAACGGTTTAACTGGGCCTGCTTTAGGGATAATATGTGATGGTACTGGATATGGTACTGATGGAAACATCTGGGGATTTGAGTTTTTGAAGGGTGATCCATCAGATTTTGAAAGACTAGGTCACCTGGAGTATCTGCCTTTGCCAGGCGGTGAAGCTAGTGTGAAAAGACCCCTTAGAATTGCCTATAGCTATTTTTGGCAGCTGCTTGGGGAGGAAGGCTTGAAGGAGGCTATTGATTTAGAGCTCTTTAGAGGAATTCCCCCAGAAGAGCAGAAGGTTTTACAGGTTCAGCTGGCGAGGAAGCTAAATACCATCTACACCTCTAGTGCAGGACGTTTATTTGACGGTGTCAGCAGCATGGTTAGTGGCTGTCAGCAGGTCCAGTATGAGGGTCAGGCAGCGATGGAGCTTGAGGCTTTGGCAAGAAGGGCTGAAGGGAGAAGTATAGAACTAATACCTTATAGTGTAGCTATAGAACACTGTCAGCCAAACCAGCCTTTTATTATCAAAATAGATAAGCTGTGGCAGGAGCTGATGGAGGATCTAAAACTAGGGACAGAGCCTGAAATAATAGCTGGTAAATTTCATCTAGCTATAGCTGAGGCAATAAAAATGGGAGCAGTTAAAATGCGCCAAATAACTGGATTAGAAAAGGTAGTATTGTCTGGCGGAGTTTTTCAGAATCGACTTTTAAATCAAAAGGTAGCTAGCTTGCTAAGACAGGAAGGCTTGAAGGTTTTTCAGCATGTACAAGCTCCTCCCAACGATGGGGGTCTTGCAATAGGGCAAATTGCCATAGGAAATGAGGTGTTTAAATGTGTTTAGCAGTGCCATTACAGGTTAAAGAAATTAAGGAGCAAATGGCTATAGTGACATTAAATGAAGTGGAGCGGCAAATATCTATTGTTATGACACCTGATGTCCAGGTGGGTAGCTGGGTACTAGTCCACGCTGGCTTTAGTATTCAAGAATTATCTGAAGAGGATGCTTTGGAAAACTTGCGATTGCTAAGGGAGTTGAGTGAGGCCATTGAAGATAGATAGAGAGCTGGTTGATGCCCTAATTGGTAAGATAGCAGCCACATGTAAAGATATGAAGATAAATATTATGGAGGTATGTGGTACCCACACTATGGCTATCGGTAAAAGTGGCATGAGACAGCTTCTGCCAGCAAATATTAAACTAATTTCTGGTCCAGGCTGTCCTGTGTGTGTCACCCATCAAGGGGAAATAGACAACTACCTTGAGCTAGCCCAAAGGGATAAGGTCATCATCGCTACCTTTGGGGATTTGATTCGCGTTCCCGGATCTAGAGCCCAGGGTAGCTTGCAGCAGCTTAAGGGAGAAGGGGCTCAAGTAAAACTGGTCTATTCTACTCTTGATGCATTAAAGCTTGCAAAGGACTACCCGAATAACGAAGTAGTTTTTTTAGGTGTGGGATTTGAGACTACTGTACCTACAGTGGCTCAAGCAATTATTCAAGCAGAGAAGGAAGCCATTGGCAACTTTTCAGTTTATTCCATGCACAAAGTAGTACCACCAGCTCTTCAAGCCTTACTCAGCGACCAAGAAGTGGATATCCAAGGGTTTATTTTACCCGGTCATGTGACTACAATTATTGGTTTGTCACCTTACCAATTTGTTGCCAGGGAGTATAAGATACCTAGTGTAGTAGCTGGATTTGAAGCTATTGATATTTTACATGGAATCTATATATTAGGGCAGCAGCTAGCTAAACAGGAGGCAAAAGTAGAGCTTCAATATAAAAGAGGGGTTTCTCCTGAGGGGAACCCAATAGCGCGAAAAATCATCGAGCAGGTTTTCATTCCAGGAGATGCTTGGTGGAGAGGTATAGGCATTATACCTAATAGTGGATTGCATATAAGAAAGGAATACAGCAAATACAATGCTCAGATAAGGTTTGAATTGCCTACTGGTGATCGGGTGTGTCAAGAGATTAAGGATAATCAACAGGTCTGCTCCTGTGGTGAGATATTGAAGGGCAAAAAATTGCCCAAGGATTGCCCTGCCTTTAAAAAAGCCTGTACCCCAGCCAGACCTTTAGGTCCTTGCATGGTATCTACAGAAGGGGCTTGTGCTGCATATTATAGATATGACCTGGAGTGAGCAATTTGAGCAGGCTTTAATAGGAGAGTGAGCTTATGGATAAAATATTATTAGCCCATGGCAGTGGGGGGAGACAGTCCCAACAG
>CAYVRD010000092.1:0-4898 GCA_964454195.1 uncultured Clostridia bacterium | reverse complement strand
GTCTATGGCTGCAGCAGCAAGGGAGGCAGGAGTAAGTATTGTTACAGGGGATACCAAGGTGGTGGAACGGGGCAATGCTGATGGTCTGTACATCAACACTACCGGAATTGGCTTTGTTCCCGAGCAAATTCAATTAAACCCGAGCAAAATATCCTGCGGGGATATTATTATTGTAACCGGTAACATGGGAGACCATGGAATGGCTATTATGGGTGTGAGGGAAGGATTAGCCTTTAGCAACCCAATAGTTAGCGATTGTGCGCCTCTCAATAGGATGATTCAGCCTATATTAAACCACACTCAAGCTATTAGCTGCATGAGAGATCCAACTAGAGGTGGGTTAGCTACCACCTTAAATGAGCTGGCCCAAGAAGGAAATGTTTTGCTAGAGATAGTAGAGGAGCAGATTCCAGTTGATCCCCCAGTAAAGGCAGCCTGTGATATGCTGGGGCTAGATCCCCTTTATCTAGCTAACGAGGGCAAATTAATTTTAATAGTTAATCCTCAAGGAGTAGAGCAGGTGATGGAACAGCTTGCTAAAAGCCCTTATGGAGCCAGAGCTGCTATTATTGGCAGGGTAGATAAAACAGGACAGAAGGGACAAGTGCTACTGGAGACGGCTTTGGGTGCTAAACGAGTGCTACCAATGCTTGAAGGAGAGCACTTACCAAGAATATGCTAATAAAAAAATCAACTAGTTTTTAACTATAGGAGCGTGTTTGTAGATATGGAAAAACTATTCGACAAGCTAAAAGAATATTTGAAAATGGAGACGGAGATTTCTCTAGATGAATTCACTAAGTACTACCAAGAGGTCTTAAGCTTTAACCAAGAAAATTTTGATAATCTTAACCAAGAGGATAGCATCAAGGGACGCTATATAATGTCTATTTTAGCAATTAACTCGGGAGAACGAGGGAAACGCAAGGATAAGGATGCAAAAAAATATAAAAAGATCTGGGAAAAAGCTCAATTTTGGACAGATGCTTATAACTATCGTCTATTGAAAATGGGTATGACTCAAGAGGAAATAGATGCCTCCCATGAGCAATTCAATGAAGATATCTAAAAATAATCAAGTCTCTTTTCGAGTAGAAGAGGAGCATGGGGGGATGCTCTTGCGTGAATACCTCCTTACCTCTAAGCAAATATCTAGTAAAAGCCTATGCAAGCTGAAAAATAACGGGGAAATTCTCTGTAATGGCCAACTGGTCACAGTGCGCAAGCTTATTCAAGTTGGAGATGAGATTACACTCAACTATCCTGAAGAGACAATCAGTCAATATTTGACTCCCCAGTACATCCCCTTGGATATCTTATGGGAGGATAGGGATGTAGCTGTTATTAATAAACAGCCGGGAATGTGTGTTCACCCTACCAAAGGTCATCCAAATGGTACCTTAGCCAATGGGCTTTTATTTCATATGGAACAGCAAGGGGAACCAGGCACCTTTCACGCGGTAAATCGATTAGACCAGGATACATCAGGGGTAGTTTTAGTAGCAAAAAACAGCTATACTAAACAACAGCTATTTATACAGCAGCAGCAACAGCAAATTAAGCGCACATATATAGCACTAGTACACGGGGAGCTTTCGGAAGCTGAGACAATTAATAAGCCCATTAGGAAAATTGAAGGTAAGACTACTAAAAGGGAAGTGCATACTCTAGGTCAACCAGCCATAACCCATTACCAGACTATTCAGACTGGTAATGGTTATTCTTTAATTGGTCTTTGGCTAGAAACAGGACGAACCCATCAAATTAGGGTACATATGGAAAGCATAGGTCATCCTCTAGTAGGGGATGTTTTATATGGAGGCTTAGAGCATTTTATCTCAAGACAAGCTTTGCATGCTACAAGGATAGAGTTTACTCACCCACGCTTTGATGAAAAGGTATCAGTGATAGCTCCTTTAGCTCAAGATATGCTGAATGCAGCAAAAGAATTGCTAGGGAGTGAAACTAGAATCAGGTAATAAAGGAGTTTGCTCAATGAGTTTAGATATAAAGCTACCAGCAGAATTTAGTCAGCGTATGATAGAGCTGCTAAAAGAAGAATATGAGGTTTTCCTTCAGTCCTTTAAGGAGAAACACTTTTCAGGATTAAGAGTAAATCAACTAAAGCTAGATGTTGAGCAGTTTTTTAAAATTTCACCCTTTGCTTTAGAGCCAGTGCCTTGGGCTACTGAGGGCTTTTACTACCAAGAGGGGGATAGGCCTGGGAAGCATCCCTATTACAGTGCTGGATTATATTACCTGCAGGAGCCCAGCGCCATGGCGCCAGTGAGTATCCTAAATCCCCAGCCCGGGGATAGGGTTTTGGATTTGTGTGCTGCTCCTGGGGGCAAGTCAACCCAAATTGCAGCCAAGCTTCAAGGGAAAGGATTGTTGGTTTCCAATGATATCAAGGCAGAGAGAATAGTGCCATTGATTAAAAATCTCGAGGTATTTGGAGTTAAAAATTGTATTGTTACAAATGATAATCCAGCCCAATTAGCTAAAAAGCTCCCTGAATTCTTTGATAAGATATTAATAGATGCTCCATGTTCAGGGGAAGGAATGTTTCGTAAAAACCCTACTGCAATCAAAAGCTGGGAAGACTATGGTATTCAGGTATGCACTGCTATGCAGGAGGATATATTGAAGGAAGTGGCTGTAATGCTAAAACCTGGTGGGCAGATACTATACTCCACCTGTACCTTTAGCCCGGAAGAAAACGAAGGGCAAATAGCCCATTTTCTTTCAAGCAACCAAGACTTTTTTCTAAGAGAGATAGAGTTGGTGGGAGGAATAGAGTCGGGACGAGACCAGTGGGTGAAAGATGGCACTGCTGAGCTAAGGAAAACTGCTCGTCTGTGGCCTCATCGGGTCAGGGGAGAAGGGCATTTTCTTGCTCTGCTGGAAAAGAGATCTGGAAAACATAATACTAAAACTGAAATTGACTTAATAAGCCCAAAGAAATCGGGTAGCCTAGAGAAAGAGGGGCTAGAGGCATTGGCAGCTTTTTGGTCTCAATATCTGAAGATTCCTCTGCCGGATAGAATAGTTTCTTTTAAAAATCACTTATATCAGCTGCCTCAGGACCTACCTGATTTGTCCGGAATAAAGGTAATGAGATTTGGGTGGTATCTTGGAGAACTAAAGAAAAAGCGTTTTGAGCCTAGCCAGGCTATGGCTATGGCCTTGACTAGGGAAGAATTTGCCCAGAGTGTAAATTTTCAAGCACAGGATCAGCAGGTCATACGCTATCTGAAGGGTGAGACTATAGAGGGAGTAGAGAATCAAGCTGGCTGGACAGCAGTATGTGTAGACGGATTTCCCCTGGGATGGGCCAAGGCCCAGGGAACTATACTTAAAAACCATTACTTTAAGGGATGGAGATGGCAAAGCTAGGGGGTAAATTGAAATGAAAACTATGCGCTTAGACAAAGTGTTAGCCCATCTAGGCTATGGCTCTCGTAAAGAGATAAAAAAGATGGTCAAGGATAGGATAATATATGTAAACGGGGCATTAGTAAAAGACGCTAGTCAACATGTCCAGCCAGATATTGACATAATTACAGTTAAGGGAGAGCCTATAGATTATAAGGAATTTATCTATTTGATGCTAAACAAGCCTGCTGGAGTTATCTCAGCCACTGAAGACCAGGATGCAGAAACGGTAATAGATCTATTGGAGCATAAATACCAGAGCTTCCATCCCTTTCCCGTAGGAAGATTAGACAAGGATACGGAAGGGCTATTGATTATTACCAACGATGGCAAGCTGTCCCATAGCCTGCTGTCTCCTAAAAAGCATGTGCCAAAGACCTATTATGCTCGAGTAGCAGGCAAGGTAACTGCTGAGGATATAAAGATATTTAGTGAGGGAGTGGTATTGGAGGACGGGTATACTACTTTGCCTAGCCATCTTAAAATTTTGCAGTCTGACAATATCTCGGAAATTGAGCTAACTATTTATGAGGGGAAATATCATCAAGTAAAGAGAATGTTTTTGGCGGTAGGAAAAGAAGTGCTTTATTTGAAACGGATTAAAATGGGCAAACTAGAGCTAGATCCCAATCTGCCCCTGGGGCAGTATCGAAGCCTGGAACCCCAGGAGCTGGAGATCTTAAAGAAGAATTAACTATTATACAATGGTCTGATAGGAGTGGGTTAATAATGCCAGAGCTTCCAGAGATGGAAAACTATCTGTTGCTGTTGTCGCCGCTAGTTATAGGAAAAGAAATACAGAAAGCTGAAATAAGACGGGATAAAACTATAAACCTTCCAGCGGAATCATTTAGTTCTCTTGTGGAAGGAGAGCTAATAACAGCTATTGAACGCAGGGGCAAGCAGCTGTTATTTCACTTGAGCAACAGCTATACACTGGTTTTGCATCTGATGCTAGGGGGATGGCTTTATTATAGGGATGGAGATAAACAAGAAGAGGGACCTACTAGTCAAGTAATATTTTCATTTGAGGCAGGTCAAAAAATATATTTTTGCAATTTAAGACTTGGTTATTTGCATATTTATCCTACTAATAATATTTCAGAGGTCTTAAGGGAAATGGGACCAGACGTGTTTAGCAATCATTTTACGCTAGAGTATTTAACAAGTATACTAAAAAATAAAAAAGCCCAGTTAAAACCAATCATGATTAATCAGAAGCTGATGGCGGGAGTAGGAAATGCATATTCTGATGAGATTTGTTACGGTGCCAAGATCAGGCCTACCATAAAAGCCAACAGCTTAAATAGTGCAGAAATAAGGGAGTTATATGATCAGAGCAGGAAGGTGCTGCAAAGGGCTGTAGACTATGGTGGATACATGGAGGAGCCTCTACATGAGCAGGACCATTTAACAGGGGGGTATAATCAGCATTTTTATGTATACGATCGAGAAGGGGAGCA
>CAYVRD010000091.1:0-10142 GCA_964454195.1 uncultured Clostridia bacterium | reverse complement strand
GTGATGGATGCATCTCCCCTCATCATGGATAGCAAGACTCCCTTAGACACGGCGGCTCAAATTGCCATGCAACGCACTTACTTGCATTCTAATGATGATATTGTCCTGGTTCACGACCAAAAATACTTAGGGGTGGTCACCATCAGTGCCATGATGCTTCACCTCTCCAAGCTTAACGAGCAAAAAATGGAAATAGCCTTGTATTGCTCAGCGCATTATTGACCTCTTTGAAGCAAAAATTGACTCCTTTTACGATTGGGAGCCAATTAAAAAGATGTCCATATCTCTTGCTATTGTGTCAGCCGATTCCAGGCAGTTTGCCAGCCATCATGAGGTGGCAAAGGTAGCTGCCGATTTAAAAAAACACGCTAAAGCACAAGCTGGCAGCGTCTATGTAAAAGACCGCTGCCAACGCCCATGTCTAATGTCTAACTAGGGCACCTAAACCCTTGAGCTTATCAACTATTTTTTCATATCCCCGGGCCACGCAGTCGATACCAGAAATTTCACTAGTCCCTTGAGCAGCCAATGCTGCTAAAATTAACCCTGCCGTACCTCGCAAGTCGAACCCTTTTACTTGGGCACCCTGCAAATTGGTACCTCCCTGTATGATAGCGGTACGACCCTCTACTTTGATTTTAGCACCCATGCGCTTTAAATCGTCTACCATGCGGTAGCGACCCTCAAATACATTTTCTGTAATAGTGCTAGTGCCGGGCACCGTAGTTAAAAAACTCATCATAGGGGATTGGAGGTCAGTGGCGAATCCGGGATAGGGCATGGTTTTAATGTCAACAGCTATAAGCTGCCCCCCAGCTGCATCTACCTCTAGCCAGTTTTCCCCCTCTTCAATCCTGACTCCCGCCTCCTGTAGCTTGGCAGTCAAGGCCTGCAAATGGGTGGGAATAATATTTTCTACTGTTATCCTACCTCTAGTTATAGCTGCTGCAATCATAAAGGTTCCTGCCTCAATTCGATCGGGAATACAGGTGTACTCAGCTTGATCTAGCTTGACCGGGCCTGTAACTCGAATCACATCCGTGCCCGCTCCTCTGATCTTTGCTCCCATAGCTGTAAGGAAACTGGCTAAATCTACAATCTCCGGTTCTTTCGCAGCGTTTTCAATTACCGTAGTTCCCTCCGCCCTGACTGCTGCCATCATCAAATTTTCCGTGGCTCCAACGCTGGGAAAATCTAAGTAAATCTTAGTCCCAACCATTTTCTCTGCGGTGGCAGCTATGTTGCCCTTTGTTATTTCCACTTTTACCCCTAGCTGCTGTAATCCTTTAATATGCAAATCCATGGGCCGAGAGCCTATATTGCAGCCCCCCGGTACAGGGATGATTGCTTTACCCCTTTTAGCCAACAATGCTCCTAAAAAAAGATTGCTGGCTCGCAGCTTTTTGCCCAGCTTGTAGGACACTGTGGGGTTTATTGAATTTCCACTCTTTATAGTAAGCTGATTAGCTCCAATCCATTGAAACTGGCAGCCCATTTCGCTCAGTATTTGTATTTGGGTCAACACGTCTGCAATTACAGGAATATTCTCTAAAACTACCTCTCCTTCAGCCATTGTAGCTGCAGCTAGCAAGGCTAATGCTGAATTCTTGGCCCCACTTATTTTAACTCTACCGGCCAGCCTTTCCTTTCCTTCAATTATTAGCTTATCCATCTTCATCCCCCTAGTAATTCTTCTACTAGGAATATTCCATCTTTTTTCTAATAATTCCTGCCAAGGAGCAGGAAAAATAGGGAAATTGTTTGCTGTTATTTTAGATATAGCTCAAAGCTCTAATGGGATCTAAGCTAGCAGCCTTGATCGCCGGGTAGGAGCTGGCAGCCAAGCCTACCAACAGCGACAGAAGTAATGAGCCTGCCAACAACTGACCATCCCATATTAAGCCACCTGTAGAGTGAATATTTGGCAATGCCGCCCAAGCTACCAGCATGCCTAAAAGGTAGCCACCTAAACCCGCCCCTAAGCTCAAAATGGCTGCTTCAAAGTAAATTATCTTGAGGATATGACTTTGTCGAAAGCCAATAGCTCGAAAAATCCCTATTTCTCTAGTGCGCTCCCGCACCGAATTTATCATGGTAGTAGCTATTATCATAATTCCTATAATCAGAATCACTCCTCCTACCATTAGGGTAAAGGTAGCAAGTCGATCTACTAAATCTCTGCGTTGAGAGACTGCATCTTTCACCGCTACCACCCGCAGGTCTGGGGTGCTGGAATGGGCAAAGGCTAAAAAATTTTGCTGATTGTTCATTGCCTGCTGACCAGCAAAGCTAAGCTCTATCATGCTCAGCTGGTTAGGTCTATTTGTCAGCAGCTGAAGCTTAGCCAGATTCATGTATATTAATACATCCTCTTCTGTGCCTATTTCAGCCAGTACTCCCTTGACAGCAAAGAGCTGCTCCCCAATAATCAACGCCTCCCCAGCAGCTACTCCCAGTCGCTGGGCTAAATGGTAGCCTAGCAATAGCTGGTCTTGTTGATTAGGCCACTCCCCTTCTACTTGCCAATAGGGCTTCATCTGTAGCTCTCGCGGAAAATCTACTCCCAGAGCTAAGGCATGATGAGCTTTTAGGTCATGCTCTGACATTACTGCTACTGTGGCAAGCAGCTTTGAGGATATCCCTGAGGCCATCTGGCCCTGAAGGCTCTGCAAGAGCTCTTTTAGCTCCAGCTCGTCTAAAAGTGGGGCCGAGCTAATAATGCTACCTCCTGCGCTAAGACCGCGATAGGCTAGGGAAACCTCCTGGGTCCCTGGTGTAATCAATACTCGGCTGCCTACCTGCTCAAAGTGCTCTGTCAGCTGTCGCTCCATAGTGGTAGTCATGGCTACTAATGCTACCATAACTGCCACCCCAGTAGCCAAGCCAACCAAAACAAAAAGCATTCTTATAGGCCGTATCTGCAAATTCCTCCAGGCTATTTTCAGCAGGTTCATGAGCTTACCAGCCCCCGTTGCTCTTCAATAGCAGCTATCAGGCCGTCCTTAATATGGATAGCCCTCTGTACATAAGCTATATTGTCTTTATTGTGGGTTACCATTATGATAGTCAGCCCCTCTTGATGCAGCTCCTGGAATAGCTCCATTATCTCTTCACCGGTCTTGGTGTCTAAGCTGCCGGTAGGCTCATCGGCAAATACAATGGGAGGCTGGTTCACAATGGCTCGGGCAATAGCTACCCGCTCCTGCTCTCCTCCCGACAGCTGATTTGGCAGACGATTCAGCTTATTTCCCAGACCTACCTTTTCCAATACCTCTTGAGCCATTTTCAGCTGGACAGAGCTTTTCTTATTAGTTATAGCTAAGGGTAGCATCACGTTTTCAATTGCTGTCAGGTAGCTAATTAACTGAAACTGCTGAAATACAAAGCCCATATAGGTGCTGCGAAAATCTGCTCGCCTTTCTCCACTTAGCTTATATATATCCACATCATCTATGATAACCCTGCCATTACTAGGCGGATTTAAGGCTCCTAACACTGTGAGCAGAGTGCTCTTGCCAGAGCCAGAAGGGCCCATTAGGGCTAAAAACTCTCCTTGGGCTACCTCCAAATTAATCCCTCTCAGCGCCTCTACTTGCTGGCTGCCACTTTGGTACAGCTTTGTCACCTGCTCCACTTTAATTAGACTCATGGCCAACCACCTTTCTGCACTATTCCCTTAGCTAAAGCTGCTAGATATGACGTAATGCGTCTACTGGCTCTAACGCTGCTGCTCTGATTGCCGGCAGACTGCTGCTAATCAGACTCAAGCCGATTGCCCCAATGGCTGTAGCTACTCCCAGCAGCGGATTCCAGGAAATTGCCACCTGCATTCCTGCCATGGTAGGAGCTAATATCTTTGCTGCTCCCATCCCCAGCAAATAGCCAGCCAAGCCACCCACAAATCCCAGCAATACCGCTTCTGTCAAGATTATTTCTATCACGTGACTTTTGCGGTAGCCGATAGCTCTTAAAATCCCTATTTCCTTAGTACGCTGGTTTACACTGCCGGTCACTGTCACTACTACCATCAAGGTTCCAATTGCAAATAGCACTGCTCCTACTGCAACAGCAAAGTAATAAAACCTATCGATAACCATCTCTCGAGCTAAAACTGCCTCCCTCAAGGCAGTTACCTTGGCCTGAGGTAGTACATGTTGAATCTGATCAACTATTTCCGGCAGTGGACAGGTAGTGCAATAGGCTGCCACCTCAATAAGAGAAAGCTTTCCCTCTAAGCCAGCAAGACGCTGCACAGTTAAAAGCTGCATGAAAATAAGCCCGTCCTCTTCCGTTCCCTGGGGCTCTAAAACAGCTGTAACCTGATAGCTCTCTCCAGCGACAGATAGCTCTGATCCAGACTGCAGGCCTAGTTTGTCGGCAATTCCAGCCCCTAAGAGCACATGATCTACCCTTCTAGGCTCTTCCCCTCTAAAGCTCCACCACTTTTTTAGCTGTAGCTCGGCAGGAAAGTCTACTCCTACCACCAGCAGCTCTGCTCCATTTACTTCCATAAAGGCTAAGGTCTTGGGGGCCACTGTTGCAATGCTCTCCCGGTCATGAATTCCGTTTATCCTGACCACATCATCATTTTCCAAGTACCCTAGGGTATCCATATTCGCTCCTGCCACTGTAATGCCGCCGTAGGACATGGCATAGTTGTTTAGGTCGGGCACTACTAGAATGTTGGCCCCTATCTCATCAAAGCGATCAGCCAGCTCTAGCTTCATCGCCATAGTGCTAGTGTATACAGCTACTACTGTGGCAACAGCTAAAGCTATTCCCAAAGCAATGAAAAAGCCTCTTACCTTCCGTCGCCTTATATTGTTCCAAGCAATACTATCTAAGCGCATTGGGCATACTCCCCTTTAGTATTACAATTGTCGAGGCCTCCAGGCTTCTAACGCAGCCTTTTCCACTTTTACCATTCCATCTATAACAGTATAGGGTAGCTCATCGGGTGGATAGTTCATACAGCCACCACTAATGCCTTCCAAGGTATTTAAGTCCCATTTAGTTGCACAAGCATCACAAACTAGCTCCTGACCTCTTATGTGAAAGCTCTCTGACTGACAAGGCTCACAAACTGCCACTGCCACCACTACTCTTCCCTCAGGACTAATATACGCGGTAATGGGTAGCCTACTTTTACTGCTGTTAAACATATAGTCGGCAGCAATTATCTTCTTTTCTTCAATGACACTCAAAGGAAAAGCTACCATTTCACCTATTTCTATCAGCTCAATGTCAGTCATTCCCACTAAGAGCCCCTGGTAGCTAACTGGTTGTCCTATATTATAGTTGCCACCTTGACCTCTGGTCACCTCTGCTACCTGCTGCTGATTGATGCGATCCAGGGCATTTATAAAGTAGAATCCAGTGGCGGCAAGACCTAGAATTAATACGATCCCAATTACAATCCAGTTGCTTTTTCTGTTGTTGTTTGCCTTCTGTTGAAATTCATTTTTTTTGCTCATTTTGCTCTTTCCTCCCACTGTTGTTTACCCCTATGGGGTTTATAATAATTTTATTATATTAAAGATGTCAGTCAGTAGCAAGCTCACTGCCTTCTATTAAGAGATTGTTCACAAAAAGTTCAGATTCTAGTCACAGTATCTTGTCAAAAAAACACCCTTCCTTAATAGTTAGAGTTAAGGTAGGGTTGAATTAGGATTTTAGCTTGCTTTATTTAGATTTACACCTTCTCTTATCCAGCTTGTCAGACGCTCCTCAAACTCCTTTAAGGTGTAACCAAAGGCCTGCTCCATACCCTGACTTAGGGACATCCCCTTGCCTAGAAAGCCTAATAGCAGGTCAACCTCCCGTTGAGAGTGAAAGTGATAGATATATTCTGCCGCAGCCAGAGATTGACGATAAGCCAAGGCTTGGTTAGGCAAGCTGTCAAACTGCCTGTCCATTTGCGATAAGGGATAGAGCTCTTGGGTCAAGCAGCCCTCGCTGCTGTCAAATTGAAATCCGGTCAGCTCCCGCTCCCAATACTGGGCCAGGGCTTCGGTAAACCAGCGGGTGTAATTGCCCTTAGTTTTTTCATCTACTACATAGTGGATATACTCGTGAACAACAGGTCCTCCATAGCGATAAAGCTCCCACATCAGGCGGGGATCCTGCTCCTTTATCCATACCTTAGGAGATAAGACTCTAATCACTCCAGCCCAATAAACTCCCATGGCACTTTCATCAGCATCCCAGCCGAACCTACTATTTAATGACTCTTTATCCGGATGGATAATGATTGGAATGTCTTTATTGGACTTAAAGCTAAAGCGGTCATTTACCTGATGGAAAAACTCATCAGCAATCGACATAACTATGGGAGCCACATCTGCGTCTTGCTCCTCAAAAAAAAGAAGCACCTGTTGGCTAGAAAGGGACTTGCTATCTGCCATTTGATGAATTACATATTTGGTATTGATAAATCGGAAGGCATCGTAAAAGGTAGTCTTAATAATGTAAGGTGCTTTTAGTAAAAAATTAATGATAGCTAATAGCAGCACCGAGCCCAGCATTATATTAAACAGCTTAGCACCTAGCTTGTCCTTAGTAAGTAGTCCCAGCATAGCTTCACCCCTCTCCCCAGCTCTAATTATACCTAGAAAGCAGTCCTATTGTTAGTGGGAATAAAAGGCGAACAAAAAACACCTCCTCTTTTCGAGAAAGGTGTTTCCTTTTCTTGGCTATATACTGTTTTACTCGGGGTTTGGTGCGTCAACAGGACAAACCTCAGCACAGTTGTTGCAATCGATACACTCGTCTGGATCGATGTGGTGTTTATCCTCTTTTTCATAAATGGCCTCTGTGGGACATTCGGGCAAACAAGCTCCACAATTTATACAATCATCGTTTATTAAATAAGTCATTATTAGCTCACCTCCTAAGAAGCTCCTGAGTTTATAGTTTACTTTCTTAGGTTTTCCTTAAAAATAGGTTGCTATACGTGAGCTAATACTTTTTACTCTTTTCTATAGCTCGCTGCAGGTGCTCCAGCTCAGCAGCTAACCGCTTCTGCCGCCGACCAATAGTTACTGTGTAGCCAAATATTAGTATCCATGTAACCGTATAAGCGCTAAACAAGTATTCCATTATCTAGACCTCCTATTCCTGCTCCTCCCGGAGCTGATCTTTGAGCAACTGAACCTGATGACTGAGCCTAGCTACCGCCATCCCTGTTCTCAAGAAGTAGACATATAGAAAGGTAAAGGCTATTACTGAAAAAATCAAGGTTTTTAACATAGATGGAGGCAATCCAATGCGGTTAACCTCAATAACATTGGGATGTAGCACCGCCTGCCACCAGTGGATAGACATAAAAACTACCGGTACATTTAAAAACCCTACAATACCAAAAACTGCCGAGAGACGTCCCTTTTGCTCTTGCTCCATTGATGATGCTCTTACAAGCAGATAGGCCAGATAAATGAACCATAGCATCAGGGTAGTAGTTAGTCTAGGCTCCCAGGTCCACCAAGTGTTCCAGGCTGATTTAGCCCAGATTGGTCCCGTAACTAAGACAATAGTTGTAAACAGAACACCTATTTCCGCCGAACTACTGGCCAGAATGTCCCAGCTAGCCTTTCTAGTTCTCAAAAAGGCAACACTGCCTATAAATACAATAAAAAAGGCAAAGAAACCTACCCAAGCTGATGCCACATGAAAATAGAATATTTTTTGAGATACACCCATATTCCTCTCCACGGGAACCCAGATAAAAACTAAGTAGATGGCTATAGCCATGGCCGCAAAGGTTACCCAGCCTAGTATTTGATGAAATCCACCTAGATCAACTTTCTCCTTCACCGTTACACCTCCAAAACATAGTCAAATAGGATAAAGGGTATTGTCAAAAACACAATATTATAGGCTACCATTAAGCCCAGCCAAGCTTTAAGCTCCACAGCAGAAGGCACTCCCAGCACTATAGCCGTGCTTGATACAGCCGCAATAACGATAGGTATAATAATGGGAAATAGGATAATGGGCAACAGTATTTCACTGGTTTTAGTATTGGCTGCCAATGCAGCCAGCAGGGTGCCAACAGAAATAAATCCTAATGTTCCTAAAAACAGTACTAATAGAAGCAGGAGCACCGAACCCCTCAGGGGATAATCGAATAGAATAAAAAAGACTGGCAGGGATATCAGCTCCATCAGGGTGACAAAAATCATATTGCTGATAACTTTAGCGTAGTATATCACACTGCGGTCAGCAGGACATAGCATTAACCCCATCATACAGTCGTTGCTTTTCTCTGTTAAAAAGCTTCGGTTTAGGCCAAGAATGGCACTAAAGGAAAAGCCTACCCAAATAACACCAGGAAACACTGCTTTGGTAGTCTCCCTAGTGGGATCAAAGGCAAAGCTGAAGACAACTATTACCAGAAAAGAAAATATCAGCATAGCACTCAGCATCTCTTTTGTGCGCATCTCGCTGGTAATATCCTTCCAGACCAAGGTCCTCAATTGCTTAAAGTAGGTCACTTAACACCACCTACCTGTTCTAAATAGATTTCCTTGAATCGGGCTGCCCCCAGAGAGCTGGTAGCTTCCTGGTAGGTTATTTTTCCTTTATAAACTATTAGCACTTGGTCACTTAGCTCTAAACCTTGCTCGTAATTATGGGTAATCATAAATATGGTGCGTTGATCGTTATGTAGCTTGTGCAAAACATTGTTTAAGATGCTAATAGCATGCTGATCTAAGCCCGTATAGGGCTCATCTAGAAAAAGAATTTTAGGATTGTGGATTATAGCCCGGGCTATGCTTAAACGCTGTTGCATACCCCGGGAAAAGGTCCCCACCGGATCTGATAAAACGTAGTCTAAGCCAACCTCTTCAATAACCTGATATATTCGCTCCTTGAGGTTTGGAACCTGATACATCTCACCATAAAAGCGCAAATTTTCGTAGGCGGTCAAACGGTCGTAGAGAAACGTATTGTGGGAGATGACGCCAATTATCTTGCGTAGCTCAGCCATGTTTTCTCCCACCCTTTGCCCATCTAAGTAGAGCTCTCCCTTGGTAGGGGGCGACAAAAGGGCCAGTACCTTTAAAAGAGTAGTTTTTCCTGCTCCATTTGGCCCCAAAACAGTAACAAACTGTCCTAGCCCAATATCCAGGTCAATTCCCCTCAATATTTCTTTACTGCCCAGTTTCTTGGTAACTCCTTTTGCTACGATCACCCTAATCCCCCTATCAATGGCGAGAGCTATTTTTCCAATAGCTTAATGCTCACTCTAACCTCTACTAGCTTCTGTTTGTAAACCTTTACTAATTGGTCAAAGGTATCTTGGTCTATTTCATCCTTGTCCAGCTGTTCTTGAGCCTCCACAATTTTGTTTAAGAGCACCTGCTCCTTGGTTAACAGCTTGGTCAGCTCCTTGTCTTGACCAGCTGGATATTGAGTTCTCTCCTCATCTTGCTTATGGCTCCAAAGCTTTTTAACGGTAATATATAGCAGGGCTAGCATTCCTATGATTACCACAGCTAAAAATAGGTGAGGCTCAATCCCGCTAAAGGGAGATTTGTTCCAAAATCGGATGTGGGCGGGAGAGTGGAACCCCGTATTAGTATATCCCCGCTCCAAATTATTTTGGGGCTGCTGCTGGGCTTGCTCCCCTCCAGCCCCAGTCTGCTGTGCCACTCTAACTACTATAGTCATCTCTGCCCCTACCTGAGGGCTCTCATAGTAGTAATAGTTGAACCGGGTGGCACCCATATTTGTGACTCCGGCAAAATGCAGATTTTCTCCCATCAAGGTAATCCACTCTGGAGACAAAAAGTTTATCTCCTCAGTAGGATATAATATTTCCTTTTGAAACATATACTTAGCTCCGGGAATTTCAGAAATATGGTATTGGAAATCTACCACCAGGGTGCCTGCTGGGATATTGCCTGCAATAGCCCAGCCAGTATCTGTTTTAACCATCTGTCTGTCTTCATCTAAGCCATCGTTCACTTGAAAATCAGTGTAGCCAGCGGGAAGATAAAATTCCAGCATGGCTTGCTCCTCTACAGGCCTATTAGGATCTATAGCTATCTCCGGCCCGGTATTATTAACTCGGGCAATTTCTCTTACCTCTAACACACCCTGGTCCGCCTCTTTAATCAATAGGTGATGAACCTCTATCT
>CAYVRD010000090.1:0-10211 GCA_964454195.1 uncultured Clostridia bacterium | reverse complement strand
TGTCAAGCGCGTAGGCATTGTCAAGGCTCTTGGGCTATATCACAATATGAAAAAGCTTGGGCAGATGCTAGGTCCTATGGTCTTTGGCAGTATAGCATTCCTAGGCTTGAAGGGCTTTAGCCTAATAGGCATCCTATTTATTATTAGTCTAGTAGTCTTTTGGTTGACCCGACAAAGGAAGCAGGAGATGGTAAGCACAGGAACGCCGGGGAGATCAGCTT
The DNA here is from genome assembly GCA_964454195.1 of uncultured Clostridia bacterium. GTDB lineage: Bacteria > Bacillota > Desulfitisporia > Desulfitisporales > JAWSUQ01 > CAYVRD01. The sequence goes on along the minus strand of CAYVRD010000090.1, from coordinate 9,990 downwards.
AAAAAATATTACTTGGCCATAAAATTGCAATTCCATTGGCGAAGGCTTAAGGTGCGAGATTTCTCTAGAACTGCAGGATCCTTTTCAGCCAGTTCCTTTGCCTCCTCAAAGCTATCCACCTGATATATTACTAAGCCGCCACTGTGATCTGCAAAAGGTCCTTTGGCAAATATTTTTCCGTTATCAACGTATTTTTGCAAATATTCCTTGTGTTTTGCCAGTAGCTCCACATCCTTTTTCTTGTCAATTGTTTCAAGAATAGCAACATAAAACGCCAAATCTATCAGCTCCTTAATAATTTTAATTTCAGATTTTATATGCTCATAATATAATAATTTGCATACAATTGATGGTGCTGGAAATGGGCAGGAGGTAGATATGGAATTTATCTACCTCCTGCCCATTTCCTCTCATTTAACTACATATTTGAAATTTTTTCGTAGTTCTCCTTAAACAATTGGGCCAGCTTATTAGCCTGCTCATCATAGGCCTCTTGATCACTCCAGATATGTCTTGGCTGGAGAATTTCATAGGGGACATTGGGGCAGAAATTGGGAATGGCTAAATTGAAAACTGGCTCTATAGTATAAGCAACCTCATTTAAGTCGCCTCTAATAGCCGCTGCCACCATTTCTCTGGTATAAGCCAGCTTGATGCGCTTGCCAACTCCATAAGGGCCTCCACTCCAACCAGTGTTGATTAGAAACACATTGGTATTGTGACGCTTAATTCTCTGTCCCAGCATGTCTGTATAGATTTTAGGAGACAGAGGAAGGAAGGGGGCTCCAAAGCAGGCAGAGAAGGTAGCCACCGGCTTAGTTACTTCCCGCTCTGTTCCTGCCAGCTTGCTGGTGTAGCCTGAAAGAAAATGGTACATAGCCTGCTCCCAGGTTATCTTTGAAATGGGAGGCAGAACACCAAAGGCGTCAGCAGTCAAAAATATTATTACATTAGGGTGCCCACCAAAGCCAGGTATTTTTGCGTTGCCGATAAATTCGGTGGGATAAGCAGCTCTGGTATTTTCAGTATGGGTTGATTCGGCAAATAAGGGTGAGCAGTCTTCAGATAGGACTACGTTTTCCAAGACACTACCAAATTTAATGGCATCAAATATTTGAGGCTCATCCTCTCTGCTTAAGCCAATACATTTGGCGTAACAGCCACCTTCGATATTAAAAATTCCCTTTTCGGACCAGCCATGCTCATCATCCCCAATCAACTGTCTGTTTGGGTCAGCTGAAAGAGTAGTTTTGCCTGTGCCAGAAAGGCCAAAAAATAAAGCAATATCCCCCTTGCTGCCCACATTAGCAGAGCAATGCATAGGCAAGACATTTTGCTTTGGCAGTACATAGTTTGCAATAGTAAATACGGACTTTTTTATTTCTCCCGCATAGTGGGTACCACCGATTAATATTAGCTTTTCACCGAAATTTACTACAATAAAGGTTCCGGACCTGGTGCCGTGACGCTGGGGATCGGCTTCGAAACCAGGAACACAAAGCAGGGTAAAGTCGGTATTAAAGCTTTGCAGCTCTTCATGCTTAGGCCTTAAAAGCAGCTGATGAATAAAAAGATTTTGCCAAGCCATTTCATTTATTACCTGAATAGAAAGGCGGTGATTGGGAACAGCTCCCGCAAAACCGTTGAAGACATAATACTCTTCCTTGGTGTGCAGATAGCTAACCACATCCTCTAATAATACATCGTAGTGCGCCTGCATCATAGGTCTGTTAACTGAGCCCCAATCAATAATATCGGCAGAGGTGGGCTCGTTGACAATAAATTTGTCTAAGGGAGAGCGTCCAGTATATTTCCCGGTAAGCACTCTCAATGCTCCCTTGTCAGTAAGCACACCTTCGTTTCTCCTTAAAGCTAGTTCAATAAGCTTAGCGTTGGGCAGGTTTTTTTTTGCTTTTCCATTTAACAACAAACTAGAAACCAATTCCTGATTATTCATATATCCCTCCAAATAACAATTAATAAAATTACTTGGAAGATATTCTCTACTTCAAGGTGATTTCCTTTTTAAATTGATTAGAATATTAAAATTATTTTTAAAAATAAAAAAATGCGCCGAATGCACTTTTTAGAAGATGCACTCGGCGGCTTGTTAGCTACATTCTAGAATTTATTCTTTCAATAGCACGGATTGTGTTTTCTCTACTGCCGAAGGCAGTTAAACGGAAGTAGCCTTCTCCGCTGGCTCCAAAACCTGCACCAGGAGTACCTACTACATTAGCCTGCTTCATAAGCTTGTCAAAAAACTCCCAGGAGCCCATGTTGTCAGGTGTTTTCAGCCAGATATAGGGTGCATTTACCCCACCAAAGACCTTGAAACCGGATTTTTCTAAGCCCTCCTTGATAATACGGGCGTTTTCCATGTAATAGCGTATATATTCCTTAATCTGCTTCTTACCCTCATCAGAGTATGTGGCAATAGCCCCAGCTTGTACAGGGTAGGAAACGCCGTTAAACTTAGTAGTTTGTCTTCTTAGCCACAATGAGTTTAAACTGTGGGATTTTCCAGTGGAATCAGTAACCATAACTTCTTTAGGAACCACAGTATAAGCACATCTAGTACCGGTAAATCCTGCAGTTTTTGAGAAGCTTCTAAATTCCACAGCTACTTCCCGAGCTCCTTCGATCTCAAATATACTGTGGGGAACTCCTTCTTCTTGAATAAAAGCCTCATAGGCTGCATCAAAAAGAATAATTGAATCATTTTCTTTAGCGTAGTCAACCCACTTTTTAAGTTCATCCTTGGTGAGAGTCATGCCGGTGGGGTTATTTGGGAAACACAGGTAAATCATATCCACCCTTGTCTCAGGAAAAGAAGGTTTCATACCGTTTTCTTCATTGCAGGGAAGGTAAACTAGCTTATCAAACTGATTCTTTTCATTTAAAAAGCCAGTGCGACCTGCCATCACATTGCTGTCAACATAAACAGGATAAACAGGATCAGTTACTGCCACTATATTATCCACGGAAAATAGTTCTTGGAAATTGGCAGTATCATTTTTTGCACCATCGCTAACAAAAACCTCATCCTTAGAAAGCTCTACTCCAAGAGGTCTAAAATCATTTTCGATAATTTTTTCAATAAGAAAATCATAGCCCTGCTCAGGGCCGTAGCCTCTAAAGGTTTCCTGCTTGGCCATTTCATCAACAGCCTTCTTCATAGCCTCTACAACTGCAGGAGGTAGAGGTAGAGTTACGTCCCCAATACCAAGTCTAATGATATCAGCATCAGGGTTATCTGTCTTAAACTGATTTACCCTGCGAGCTATCTCAGAAAATAGGTAGCTTCCAGGTAGTTTTAAATAGTTTTCATTAATCAATGCCATACTGTCACAGCCCTTCTATGTAAAATTTAATTTATTAGGTTAAATTATATAATAATTGTCCACAAATTTAAACTGTTATATGCTTAATTATTATATTCTGAAAGATCTTGACTAAAAATACCATAATATACCTGAAAATTAGAGCTTGCATGATTTTGTTTTTTATGCTATTATTTAATCAAGGCACCATCCCATAGCGACTAAGGTTTAAAAGCTTTTGCGAACATGTTTTACGTTTTTGCAAGTAGTTCAACCAGTCTTACGGATAGTGTTTTTTGCTTATCCAAGAAAGTTTCAAGTTTCAAGTTTCAAGTTTCAAGTTTCAAGTTTCAAGTTTTAAGTTTTAAGTTTTAAGTTTTAAGTTTTAAAAGTGCTGAAAGTTAGAAGTTAGAAGTTAGAAGTTAGAAGTTACTTTACCGAACCAATTAGTTTAGTTAGGAAGTGTTTTGAGTATTTTAATTCTGTTAATAGAAAAACAACCTAGTTTTCCGAAGTGCTTGTTTCAAGGTTTTAAAAAAGCTATAGGGATGGTTGCTTTAAAATAGGGTTTGCTGAAAAGCAAACCCTATTTTGCTTCATTATCAGGCGTGGGTACCTATTTGCCGTTTACCACATTATCCCTGATGTGATATGATTAAATTATCGAGAAATAGATGGCGTGGACTGATTATAGACTTATTCTGATACATATTAAAAGGAGGGAGAAATAAAAATGAGGATAGTAATTGTGGGTGCAGTTGCAGCTGGTACCTCAGCAGCAGCTAAGGCCAGGAGAAACGACGAAAATGCTGAAATAGTAATTTATGAAAAGGATAATGATATATCCTACTCGGGGTGTGGGCTACCCTACTACATTGGTGGTGAGGTAGAAGACCTTTCCAAGCTGACTCCCAGAGACGCTGCTTTCTTTAAAAAGAAATACAATGTAGATGTTTTTATTGGGCACCAGGTATTGCAGTTGGACTCATCCAACAAAGAATTAACTATTAAGGATTTGACAACAGGTAATATATTTAATGATAAGTACGATAAGCTGATCATAGCTACGGGAGCATCTCCCTTTGTGCCAAATGTAAGGGGGATAGATAGAGACAATGTTTTTTTCTTGAGAAATGTAGTAAGTGCCAGAAGTATTAAAACATATATAAATGAGCACAGGCCTAAAAATGCAATTGTGGTAGGCACGGGATTTATAGGCCTAGAGATGCTGGAGAATCTAGTAGCAATGGGCATAAATGTGGTTGTAGTAGAGAGAATGAATAAGATAACCCCTAACTTAGATGAGGATATGGCAGCATATCTGGAAAACCTTTTACTTAAAAAAGGCGTTAGAATTTTAAAGGATGTCAGCCTTGTAGAAATCCAAGCTGATAAATGTATTCTGGAAGATGGTCAGGAGCTAGACAGTGATATGGTTATTATGGCTACAGGGGTAAAGCCTAATGTGGATTTGGCTAAGGAGGGCGGTGTTGAGCTAGGTGTAACTGGTGCTATCAAGGTAAATAGTAGAATGCAGACTAGCTTACCCGATATCTATGCCTGTGGAGATTGCGTTGAGACCTTTTCAGCCATTACAGGCAAGCCAAACTACAGACCCTTGGGTTCTACAGCTAATAAAACAGGCAGGATAGCGGGAGATTCCCTTACTGGAGGGACATTGGAATATCGGGGAAACCTGAGTACAGGCATCTTTAAGCTATTTGATTTAACTATCGCCAGTACAGGATTATCGGAAAGGGAAGCGGTTGCAGAAGGGTTTGAAATAGAGGTTAGTCACAATATCAAGCCAGATAAGCCGGAGTACCTAAAGGGTAAGGAGATGGTAATCAAGGCTATTGCTGACAAAAGGAGCCAAAAGCTCCTAGGAGTTCAAATAATTGGCTATCAGGGTGTGGATAAAAGAATAGATGTATTCGCCACCTTGATCACCTACGGAGCTAAAGTAGAAGAGCTATTCCACCTGGATTTAGCCTATGCTCCCCCCTTCTCCACCACAAAGGATCCTGTTCACTACACAGGAATGATCTTAGACAACGCTTTAAACAGGGAGCGACCTGTCATCACTAGCCAGATGGCCCAGCAGATGATAGACAGAGGAGAAAAGGTGCAAATAATTGATGCCAGAGCAGGCAAGCAATATGGCGAAGCTCATGTGGATACAGCCATTAGCGTTCCACAGCAGGAACTGAGGAAAGAGCTGGCAAATCTTGATAAAGAAACCTGTACTATTACATACTGTAATAAAGGGGTTACGGGAAATGCAGCTCAGAATATTTTAATCAACAATGGCTTCAAAAAGGTGTTTAATTTATCAGGTGGCCACAAATTCTATCAAAGCACGAAGAAGAAAAAGAGCTAGCTATTATAAACGGGGGGATTAATCAGATAGCCTTTTATTTTTCCGTATTCCAGCAGCTTATCGTACAGTTCCATCTCCTCTATTAGAAACTGCATAAAAAGCTCTCGGATTTTTGGCGAGGTACTGTGAACAAATGCCATAGTGTGGGTAGGTAGAAAAGACTGAATACCTCTAAGAATTCGTCTGTAGATATGTCTATCACTGAACAGCTCTTTTTTGTATGTATTCTTTGTTTCCTGGGGTGGCCTTTGGGGTAAGGGGATTCCGTAGTACATCATTTCATTTTCCAAGTCAGTTATATGCTTGGTCAGGGTATTTTTACCGGCTACTAATAGCATTTTTAAGTCCGAATCCTTGGCAAAATCCTCCATTAGATTAGTGATAAAAAGCACATTATATCGTTGAACTAAATGATTCCAGAGGTGGTAAACCTCACTTACGTTAGTATTAGCCTGTTTATCTCTAGTTGATAAACTTACTTCAACTAGCTTTTGAATCTGCTCTGAGATTTTCATGTCTTTACAACACACCTCCAACAAGATATTAGGGATTGTAAACTGGGGGGATGTTTAAGTAATTTTTTAGCTTTCCATACTCTACGATTTGCTCTTGTAGCTCAAGAGTCAACAGCAAATGGTTTTTAATAATTTTTCTTACCTTAGGGGAAGTGGAATTCATAAAACCATGGGACAGTATGGGGAAAAAAGTCTGAATCCCTTCCAAAATGTTTTCGTAGATGACTTTGTCGTTTAAATCCTCCAAGCTCGTTGTAGTATTATTTCCCGCCGGGGGCCTAGGGGGAAAGGGAATGTTGTAGTTTTTCATCAGGCTCTCCATGTCGGTGATCCCTGATTGAAGGCCTTTAACTAGCTGATTAGATATTATCCTTAAATCCGCGTCATCAATAAAATTCTCTAATAATTGAGTAGTCTCCATGATATCTAGCTTGGAGACCAGAATATCCCAGATACAGTATACTTCGTTTACATTTAAAAAATTTTGCTTTTCCTCAACAGATTTTCCAAGCTCGGTCAAATGCTGTAGCTTGTCGAGAATATCTATCATTTTAAGCACCTCTTTACTTATTTTCACTAATAGGGTTTTCAAATAATGCTTTTTTCATACCTGATGTGGACAGAAGAGTAAGATGATATGAGAAAAATGGAGGCCTGCCCATAATGAAAAAAAAACTAATCCTAATTTTTGTTGTGATGTTTGCCGTGCTATTGTTTGGCTGTCAAAGCAGCAGTCCCAAGGAGGAAACTCCAGCCCCTGCTCCCATGTTTACGCTAGAGATTTACCCTAAGGTAGATGGCTCTACTGTTACCATTCCCCTGTCCGAGGCTATAGCTGCCAGGCTAACAGGTAGTACATTAGAGGAAGTAAGACCATATATTCTCCATAACAAAACTCATCAAGCCTACGTTAACCTAATCAAAGGCAATGCTGACCTTATTTTTGTTACTAGCCCCTCGGAAGAGGAGCTGGCCTTGGCAGCAGAAAATGGTGTCAGCTTAGAGGTTATTCCCATAGTCAGTGAAGCCTTTGTATTTCTTGCCCATAGAGATAACCCAATCAAAGGCCTGAAGCTGGAAGAGATTCAGCGCATCTATGGGGGAGAGATCACAAACTGGTTAGAGGTTGGGGGACAAGACTTGCCTATTGTGGCATATCAACGTCCGGTAAACTCAGGAAGTCAAACGGGCTTTCTAGAACTGGTGATGAAGGATATTGAGCCAATGCAGCCACCTACTGAAAGGGTAGTGGCAGGAATGGGAGAGCTAATTGACGCTGTTGCTACCTATGAGAATGTGCCTGATGCTCTAGGGTACTCCTACTATTACTTTGTAGTTGACATGTGGGGCAATGAAAATGTAAAGCTGCTAGAGGTAGACGGAGTTTATCCTAACTCTGACACTATTCGCACAGGAGCTTATCCAGTAAAAACGGCCTATTACGCTGTGCTGAGAAGTGACGAGCCCAAGGATAGTCCTGCTAGAAAAGTAGTAGATTGGATTTTATCCGAGCAAGGACAGAACCTGGCTGAGGAGGCAGGCTATGTTAAAATTAAATAAGAAACAATTATTGGGCATTATCCTTTCATTTACCATAGCCTTAGCAGGCTGCACTTCCACTGGCAATAAACCGAAGGATGAAAAATCGCCACCAGCTATTAAGACTGTCTACCAGCATATGGGAGCAGCCACCTATGCGCCAGTAGATATCAATTACGTAGTAGAGAATGCCCTAGAAATTACTTATATTGACGAAACGGTGGACTCTAATTTTCAGCGCGGCTACTTTACTATTAGTGGACTAAAGGACAAAGCAGTTGAACAAAAAATTAATGCTGATATTAAAGCATTATATCAGCAGCTGATTCCCTATGTAACAGGCGAAGAACTAGTTCCATATCGAGGGATTAGGGCGGTAATTACCCCAGATAGAAAGCTTGAGCATAGCTATCTGGCTGTGGCACCATATTTTAATAGCAACCATGTTTTGTCAGTTGTGGCCAGTGCTGCCGGCTCATACTATGATCCTGAAAACTGGCACAATAACTATTTTTCGTATATTGATTGTTTGAATATAGACCTTAATACGGGAGAAAGCTTTGGCCTGTTAGATGTGTTTACCAATGATGTGGATGGGATAGCAATAGTAAATGACACTATTGCCAAAGAGATCAACCGCAGGCTTCTGATTCGAAGTGTGGAGCACGAGGACTACTACGGGACCTTTACCTTGGTAGCTCCCTTTAAAGGCATTGACAGAGACCAAAAGTTTTTTCTAGGCTATGAGGGGATAAATATCGTCATTGACCACAATAATCCTGAGTTTTCTTTAGGCTTTAACAATACCAGTGTTTCTATTCCCTATTATTCTGATAATGGATATATAGCTGTAACCAAGCGTTTCTATAACGAAAAAAATGATATTTTTTTAGAAGGCCCAACTAGCAAAAGGTTTTTAAATGATTTCCAGCAAAACATGGTTAGAAAATCAGACTCCTATGTTAAAGAAGGTATTCAGTGGCAGGTATCATCAGGGCGTCCGGCTAATTTGCCTCAGTCTCTAATAGAAATAATGGAACAGCAGCAAGTACAGCAGGCTAATGAATTAATTCTTCTCAGCAAGGAATCACCAGTGTCATTTGCCGAGCTGAGCACCTATGTATATCGTATTGGAAGATACTACAATATTAGCAGTCATCGTCATTATGGTCATTACAGCAATAGCTACAGCTACTGGGAGGAATACAACCATGTCTATACAAAAATAGGACAGCAGCTGGTTTTAACGGATGTTTTTGTTGAAGACTTTGATTATGTAAGCCTCTTAAAAAACAGTTTAGATAAGACTATCAAGGACTATGGCCTACCCTTAGATTATGATGTAAATGTATTGTTAGATGGTATGATGTTTAAAATAAATGATTTCAGCATCGCATTTATCACTAAGCCTTACCAATGGGAAGAGAATGCAAGATACCCTATTTATTTAAATAGCTCCTTCGAGGAAATTGGTATTGATAATCTTAAAATATTTCAATAGCCTAACAGCTCAGTGGGCTAACCAGGGCCTTATTTGCAGACTTAAAAGCTGCTACTGTGAAAAACTTACAGTAGCAGCTTTTTCTATCTTATATAAATATTTTACATGGAGATACTAAGACTTGGAGGTGAACAAGATGACAGAAGAACAATTAAAGAAAATGGATATCCTTCTAATTGGGGGTTTGGCCGGCATTTTTGCAAAAATTGTACAGAGCATTATAGGATACCTAGCTATTCTTATTTACCCTCCCTATATGAATTGTATTCGAATAGCAGCAGGCTTGAAGCTGACGGAGGAGCAGGTAATGGCGGGGGGCCTTTGGCCCATCTTGGTAGGAATACAAATCGATTTCGTTGTGGGTATTGTGGTAGCAGTAGTAGCGGTACTTATACTACAAAAATGGGGCTTTGACTACTATATATATAAGGGAGCAATAATCGGACTAGCATCATGGGCCCTTTTCTATGTGGTATTGAGTCAGTTTCTCAGTCGAATTTACCCTGTCGGATCAGTCCCTGAAACCCAAATATCCTTCTTAAGCCATATAGCCTATGGAGTAGCTATCACCTGGTCAGTAGTGTGGCTGGTCAACTGGTTTGATAAGCAGGAGAAAAAAAGGATATAAATTCAAAGGATATTCGGGAACTAAAGCTGTTTAACTCCGTCTATTTTTATATGGTCTAATAAGGCCATGGTATAAATAATTATCAGACAAGGGGAACAGTATGA
>CAYVRD010000089.1:0-10270 GCA_964454195.1 uncultured Clostridia bacterium | reverse complement strand
ATGGGCTATGCGGTAAAGGTATCACCCCTGCATCCTGTACTGATAGATAAATACCTATTGGGGATGGAGCTGGAGGTAGATGGAATTTGTGATGGAATAGATGTATTAATACCTGGCATTATGGAGCATGTAGAGCGAGCAGGAGTTCATTCTGGTGATAGCATGGCCATATATCCTGCACCTAATGTGACCTCTGCAATCAAAGAGCAGGTGGTGGAGTATACAAAGAGGTTAGCTTTAGCTCTAGGCATTAAAGGAATATTAAATATCCAATACGTGGTACATGATGAGAAGGTTTACGTCATAGAGGTAAATCCTCGTTCGTCCAGGACAGTTCCCTACATCAGTAAAGTCACTGGTATTCCAATGGTGAAGCTGGCCACCCAGATAACTTTAGGAAAAACTTTAAAAGAAATGGGCTATAGTGGAGGCTTAGCACCTGAGCCAGATTTCTATGCGGTAAAGGCTCCAGTGTTCTCCTTTGCCAAGCTAGTTAAAGTAGATACCAGCTTAGGGCCAGAAATGAAGTCAACTGGGGAAGTGTTGGGAATTGACAAGAATCTTAATATGGCTCTATATAAGAGCCTAGTAGCAGCTGGATTATCTATAAACTATCAAGGTGGTATTTTAGTAACTGTTTCAGATAAGGATAAAGAAGAGGCTCTACCAATAGTGAAGGGATTTTCCCAGTTAGGCATGAAGGTGTTCGCTACGAAAGGTACAGCAGCCTACTTGACCCAGCATGGTATGCAGGTAGAGGTAGTTAAAAAAATTAGAGAAGGAGCGCCTAATCTAGTAGATGTGATAAAAGAAGATAAGGTTGACTTGGTTTTAAATACTCTTACCAAGGGCAAGGAACCTTCCAGAGATGGTTTTATGATCAGAAGAGCTGCAGTAGAAAACGGCATACCCTGCTTGACTTCCCTAGATACAGCAATGGCATTGCTCCGAGCAGTTTCTCAGGTAGCAAGTGGAACGGGAATAACAGTACAAGCATTGGGAGAATACTTGGTATAGGAGGGATGGGCATGTGGCAGCGAACATTAGCAGAAGTGGTCAGCAATAAGAAAATTATGGAGCAGCATTACCTGATGGAGATTTATGCTCCCCAGATAGCGCAAGCTGCAAAACCTGGTCAGTTTTTACATTTGCAGGTGGCGAAACTTAGCAGCGATCCCCTGTTGCGTCGTCCGATAAGTATTTTTAACGTCAATTTAGCTAAGGGCACCATCTCTTTAGCCTACAGAGTAGTAGGCAGGGGTACAACTATGATGACTTGCTGGCAGCAGGGCGACAAGATCGATGCGATGGGACCTCTGGGCAATGGATTTAAGTTGCCGGAGAAAAATAGCAGTTCTGTTTTAGTGGTTGGAGGAGGCATTGGTTTAGCCCCTTTAAATTATTTGGTCTGGCAGCTAGTTGAACAAGGTCATGGGATAACATTATTGGCGGGCATGCGCAACATTAGTCAGCAGGCAATATTAGAATACTTTCCACAGGAAAATATTAAAATAGCTGTGGCGACAGATGACGGAAGCTATGGGAAAAAAGGGTTTGTAGTGGAATTAAGCGAGGAATATATAGCCAAAGGGAATTTTGATTTAGTATATTCTTGCGGCCCAGAGCCTATGATGGAGATAGTGGCTAAGCAAGCTAAGCTAGCAGAAGTGGGCTGCCAAATTTCCTTAGAAAGAACTATGGCGTGCGGAGTAGGGGCCTGCTTAGGCTGTACCTGCTCCACTAATAAAACAGGAAAGCTAAGCTATAGCCATGTATGCATCGATGGTCCAGTATTTTGGGGAAGTGAGGTGCTGTTTAATGACTAATCTCCAGGTTAGCTTAGGTGGCATAAAGATGAAAAATCCTGTAACCACAGCATCGGGCACCTACGGCTTTGGTCAAGAATATCACCACTTGGTTCCAGTTAGCAGATTAGGTGCTGTCACAGTAAAAGGATTAACCTTACAGGAGCGATTAGGAAACAAGGGCGTGCGAGTTTGGGAGACTCCCAGTGGAATGCTAAACTGTATAGGCTTACAGAATCCAGGGGTGGATGGTTTTATAGCAGATATTTTGCCCTGGTTAATAGATAATCAGGCTCAGGTGATAGTAAACATATCGGGCAATACGGTTGAAGAATATAAGATAATGGCAGACAAGCTATCCGTACCTGGGATTGGTGGTTTAGAGGTAAACGTCTCTTGTCCTAATGTCAAGGCTGGAGGAATGGCCTTTGGAGTAGATCCTGATCAAATATATCAAGTAGTAAAGGGTGTTAGGCAAAGCACCAACCTACCTGTTATAGTTAAGCTTTCTCCTAATGTGACCGATATTGTGGTCATGGCCAAAGCAGCAGCTAGTGCAGGGGCTGATGGATTAGCATTAATTAATACCCTGTTAGGTATGGCAATAGACATAAATTCAAAAAAGCCGGTACTGGGAAATGTAATGGGAGGACTTTCTGGGCCAGCTGTGAAGCCGGTAGCATTGCGGATGATCTGGCAGGTATCTCAACAAGTTGAACTACCAATCTTGGGTATGGGCGGGATTAGCACCTGGGAGGATGCAGTTGAGTTCATATTAGCAGGAGCTACTGCTGTGGCTGTAGGAACAGCTAACTTTTACAATCCAACAGCCACACTAGATATTATAGCTGGTATAGAGCAATATTGTGTTGAGCAGGGGATAAATGATGTAAATAAGCTGGTAGGCCTAGCCTGGAAAGGAGCGAAAACTAATGACTAACGAATTAGTAAAGGACAGGTTGATAGTCGCTTTGGATGTAAGCAACAAAGATCAAGCTTTAGAGCTAGTTGATAAACTAGAAGATAGTGTTAATTACTATAAGATTGGTATGCAGCTTTATAATAGTGAGGGACCAGACATGGTGAAGGAGCTACTAAATAGGGATAAAAAGGTTTTTTTAGACCTTAAGCTCCACGATATTCCCAATACTGTAGCCCAAGCAGGAGCTGTACTGACCCATCTAGGGGTAAATATTTTTAACGTGCACGTGGCAGGTGGTAGACTGATGATGAAGGAGGCTGTGGAAAAATCTAAAGCTACAGCATTAAAGCTAGGTATAGAACCACCTATAATAATTGGAGTTACTGTTTTAACTAGCATAAACCAAGCAGACTTTCAAAAAGATTTGGGTTATACATGTTCAATTCAGGATAAAGTGCGAGAATGGAGTCAAATGGCTCAAGAGGTTGGCCTAGATGGAGTAGTGGCTTCTGCAGAGGAGCTGCCAATCATAAGAGAAACCTGTGGAAAAGAATTTTTAGTAATAACCCCTGGGATCAGACCTAGCTGGGCAGCTGCAAATGATCAGCAGAGAATTGTTACTCCAGCAGAGGCAATTAGAGGTGGGGCAAGTCATATCGTGGTAGGGAGACCAATTACTGCCCATGAAAATCCAAAGGAAGCTGCCCTAAAAATATTAGTTGAAATGGAGAGTGGTTTGTAAAATGATGAGTCAGGAAGCAATAATAGAGATGTTTAAAGAATCGGGAGCTTTGTTAGAGGGGCATTTTCTATTAACCTCTGGAAAGCATAGCAATCAATATGTTCAATGTGCTCAAGTTTTGCAATTTCCCCAGTTCACAGAGGCTTTAGCAAGAGAAATGGCTAACCAGCTACAAGAAAAGGTAGAATTAGTGGTTGGGCCTGCCATGGGAGGGATTATTGTTGCCTATGAAGTAGCTAGAGCATTAGGAGTGCCCACCATGTTTACTGAGAGACAAAATGGTGAGATGATGCTAAGAAGAGGCTTTCAAATTAAACCAGGCCAGAAAATACTAGTTGTGGAGGATGTGGTTACTACTGGTGGGTCTGTCAAAGAGGTAATTGATATTGTTAGAGCTCAGGGTGGAGAAGTTGTAGCCGTGGGAGCTTTAGTAGATCGCAGTGGACAAAAGGTAGATTTCGGAGTGCCTCTTATCTCCTTGCTAAAACTAGATATTAAAGCATATGATGCGCCAGAATGTCCCATGTGTCAAAGTGGAAGTCAGCCAGTTAAGCCTGGTAGTAGATCTTAATCAAAAAGCTTCAAAAAGTAGCTGCCTAAGTCCTTAAGGTAGCTACTTTTTAGTTTTATCTTTAGCATTTTTATTATGTTTTTCACTGATAAATAGGTTGTCCTGCTCATCTAGGCTAGCTAGAAAAATCTCGGAAATACTAGTATATCCTTGCTGCTTTAATTGATCCATAAGCCAAGATAAAGTTTTATTGGCCCTATTTAAATTTTGCTGTGATAGATGACCATCAGTAATTAGGGCCATAGGCAAGCCCTTTGAAGGCTTGTGGATGCCAATATCCTCTCGAATAATTGGCTGTTTATCTGGCTTTAGTATAACACTAAGCTTTCCGGAGGTTTCCATAATAGCGTATTCAATATCATCAATGTTGGCCACCTTTTGCTGGCGAATTTGAGATAGCAGATCGTTTAAATTTAAGCGGAGCTTGGCCATTTCATCTTGAACTATCACTCCCTTTTCAACAACTACACTGGGAGTGCCATTTATAAAAGCTCTCAGTTTTTCACTCTTTAAACTTATTTTCGATAGTATTATCTCGGCGGCCACTAATATTATTATGGGAAACATTCCTATATGTAGGGGGATATCGGTATTGTCCATTGGAATTGCAGCCAGCTCGGCAATCATGATAGCAACAACTAAGTCAAAGGCGGAAAGCTGTCCAATTTCTCTTTTCCCCATAATTCTTATTAACAGAAGAACAGATAAATAGATAGTTACAGTACGAAACAAAATATCTAACAAATAATCACCTCTTTTTTAAAAAAATGCAGGAAAACCTTTTTTTCTGTCGAATCAAATCACTAAATAACATTACCTGTAGAATGAAGGTGATTTAATGAAAACCAACCCTAACCCTGCATGTCAAGGCTGCCTTTATGATGGGGGAATTATGTGTCGATCTAAGGCAAAAAAGAAGGAGCTACAATATCAGAAACAGATTGAAGAAAATACAGTCATATTTAAATTAATACACTGTGGTGAACGAAAAGCTATTGAATCTGCCACCAGCTAACATAAGCCTTAATCTATTATTAGATTAGGGCTTTTTTTTTATTCTTAGTAGACTTGCCAAGGCATATGCTGATAGTGGAGGTGAGTCTGATGAGCCAATGGAAAGCTTTATTTATATTTCCCATTTTTTTTGCATTTATTATCATATCTGTGTCCGGCGTGGTTAATAGAATTGATGCGGTACTAGTCTCAAGTCACCAAAAACCATTAATTATACTTGATGCTGGTCACGGGGGAAGAGATCCGGGGACAATTTTAAGGAAGGCTAGGGAGAAGGATATTAACTTACAGGTAGCAGAAAAGGTAAAAAAGGGATTAGAAAAGAATGGGATCAGAGTTATTATGACGAGAAGCAGTGATTCAAATTTGTTAGAGGAATCCAACAATAAAAAATTTCAGCAGCAAGAAAGCTTGATTAAAAGAGTATCTATTGCCAATCAAAGCAATGGTGCTGCTTTAATCAGCATTCATGTTAATGCCAGTGATAATGAAAATCACTTTGGGCCTCAAACCTACTATAGAGAGGGTGCTGTTAGAGGAAAGGAACTAGCGGAGATTATACAAGAAGAGCTGGTAAAGATCAGGCCCTCCCACAGGAGAGCCCTAGTAGGTGATTATTTTATCTTAGACAACAGCAACATCCCTGCAGTGCTGATTGAGCTAGGCTTCATCACTAATGATCAAGAAAGAGAGCTGTTGATAAAAAAAAGCTATCAACAGCTTCAAGCAGATGCCATTGTGTCAGGTATTCTGAGATATTTGAAGGTCACTCAAGATTTAAACTAGGCCAAGAGTCTGGAGCCAGGGATGATTAGTATTAATATATATAGTTTGCTCATGAGAATAGATGACCATACCAGGTTTAGCACCATTAGGCTTTTTCACATGCTTTGCCAATGTGTAATCCACTGGCACTTGATTGGAGTTCCGTGCTTTACTGTAGTAAGCAGCTAACAGGGCTCCCTCCATTAGAGTAGATTCACCTACAGCTTTATTTTCCGTCTTAATAAGGACGTGGGCCCCGGGGATTTTTTTTGCATGAAACCAAATATCCCAATCCTTGCTATTTTTTAAGGTTAGCCAATCGTTTTGACGATTGTTTTTACCAACTAGTATTTTAAAACCTTCACTAGACATGTATTCATGGGGAGTAGGCTTTTGGTCTACTGCCTTGTTTTTTTTATCAGTTTTAGGAGGCTGCAAATACCCTTCCTGTACCAGCTCTTGTTTTATATCTAACAAGTCAGCTAGGCTAGTGGCTTGACTGATGGCAGTATATATAGTTTCTAGATAAGTCAACTCTTCTTCTCCTGCGGATATATGCTCTGTTAAATATTCAATAGTTTTTTTGCTCTTATTGTACCTTTTAAAATATATTTGGGCGTTGGCATTGGGGGAAATGCTAGCATCTAGCTCTATTGTAAGCTCTGGAGTATCCTCAACAAAATAATTAACAACGGTTATACTACTTTGCCCTGGCTTAATCTGATACAGATTAGCTGTAATTAGCTGTCCTTTTATCTTGTCGTCTATGGCTGATCTAGCTAGCTCAACTTCCTTATGTTGGGCCTGTAATTTCTCAGATAATCTGTGTATGTCTTGCTGGAGCTTTTGTAACAGATTGCCTTGCTGCTGAAATAGATTATTTACCAACTCTTTAGTACTAAAATAACTGTCAGCAGTATGGTTTAAAGTAGCATAATGGTGAACATGGTTATCTTTAGCTAAATGGGTTAGCTCTACAGCGGAAAAGGCAACAGGAACAGAATTTGAGCTTACAACACAAGGCTCATAAGCTTTGGTGGTAATAATATCTTGCAGCTTGGTCAGCTGTTTAGTCATAGCCTGAACTTCATGAAGTCCGCAGTGATTAACTATAGCACTGGGGCTGAGATCACAGCGATGGAGGATCTCACTAGCTAGAAGAGGGCTGATACCTTGCAAATTTTTAACTAGAAAACTGGCTAATTTATCATTTTCATTGGCCCTCATTAATTTTTCGCTTAATTGATCTGAATTAAAATTGAGCAACTCCATTTTGTCTTGGCTAGGAGGAGATACATAAGTCCTGCCGGGCAATACTTCTCTATGTCTGCTAATGCTGTGGCTGATGCGTTTGATAGAATCTAAGATTAGGCCTTTGTCATTTTTTAAAATAATGTTGCTGTGCTTACCCATTATTTCGCATACTAAAACTTTGTTCTCTGCGTCCCCTAACTCATTGATAGCATCAAAGTGGAAGTGCAAAATTCTTTCTAAACCGGGTTGGGCAATTGATACAATTTTCCCCCCGGTCAAGTGCTTGCGTAAAACCATACAGAAAAGTGGGGGCTGGGGAGGATTTGTTTTTTTCTCTTTAGTTAGATGTACTCGACAAAAAGTAGGATGAGAAGAAAATATTAAGTTGTGGTTAGAACCACCCGAACGAATTACTATTATAATACTATGCTCATCTGGCTGATGAATTTTATCAACTCGCCCTCCAAGGAGTAGGCTAGATAATTCACTTCCTATTCCATGGAGGAAAAAACCGTCGAAGGACATAATTAATCTCCTTTTTTCTTTATGTATTAAAGGCTCACTGTACTTTAGTATACCATAATGTTCTATTAGGACAAAGTAGCTGTTATTTTTTTATTTCCCCTTGAATATGTTTAAAACAAGCATAACAAGCACAACAAGCATAACAAGCATAGGGGGTAAGATAATGGGAAGTAAATGGTTTAATACTGGACTCAAGGAGGTTGAGGACCAACTTAACACTAATAGACAGTCGGGTTTACCAGTAGGAGAGGTTAAATCCAGGCTACATAAGTACGGATACAATAAGCTCAAAGAGAAGAAAAAGAAATCTGCATGGCAGATGTTTTTTAGTCAGTTTAAGGATTTTATGGTAATGGTTCTAATTGGTGCAGCACTAATCTCAGGATTGATTGGTGAAGTGGCAGATACGATTACAATCTTAGCAATAATTATTATTAATGCTTGTTTAGGATTTATACAAGAGCGCCGAGCTGAAAGGTCAATGGATGCTTTGAAAAAACTGACAGCTCCTGAGGCCACAGTAATTAGGGATGGAGAAGAGGCTACCATTGCAGCTAGTGAGTTGGTACCAGGAGACTTGGTAGTATTAGAAACAGGAGATCGGATTCCCGCAGATATCCGTCTTATCCAATTAGCAAATATGGAGGTAGATGAGTCGCTATTAACTGGTGAATCGGTGCCAGTAAAGAAAAATGACTCAATTATTGACAAACGAGAATTGGGCATAGGGGATCAGAGAAATATGGCCTTTTCAGGAACAGTAATTACTAGAGGTAGAGGAAGAGGAATCGTCACTGCTACCGGAATGGCCACTGAGATGGGGCAGATTGCAGGTCTTATGCAAAATGTTGAAGAAGAAGATACTCCTTTGCAAAAAAGACTAGACCAATTAGGGAAATGGTTAGTAGTGCTATGCCTTTTAATAAGTGCAATAGTAGTTGGTTTAGGAATACATCAGGGGAAGCCACTATTTCAAATGTTTTTAGCAGGGGTTAGCTTAGCAGTAGCTGCAATTCCTGAAGGTTTACCAGCAGTTGTTACTATTGCTCTGGCAATAGGCGTTCAAAAAATGATTCGTCGCAATGCTATAATCCGCAAGCTACCAGCAGTAGAAACTCTAGGCTGTGCAACGGTGATTTGTTCAGACAAGACAGGAACATTAACTCAGAATGAAATGACGGTACGTCAGGTTTGGATTGGCGGAAATACAATTGAAATCTCTGGACAGGGATATGATCCAAAGGGTGAATTTATCACAGAAGACGGAAAGAGGGTAGAAATAAAAGGAGATATTGCAAAAGCCCTTACTATTAGTGCGCTGTGCAATAATGCAGCCCTTCGCAAAAGCAATATTGCTATTAGCGGTATGTTTAGAAGAAGTAAAAATGATAGAGACTGGCAAATTTCCGGTGATCCTACTGAAGGAGCATTATTAGTATTAGGTGCTAAGGGTGGAGTATGGCGAGAGAGCATAGAGAAAAATTTTTCTAGGATTGAAGAGATTCCCTTTGATTCAGAGAGAAAAAGGATGACAGTAGTATATAGAGATCAGCTTGGCAATAAAGAAGCCATGGTAAAAGGTGCTCCTGATGTGGTGTTGAACCTCTGTAATCGAATCTTAATAAATGGTCAAATTATACCGTTAACAAATGGTATAAGAGATGATATCAAAGAGCAGAATGCAAAAATGGCAAATGCAGCCCTGCGGGTACTGGCACTAGCCTATCGAAGCATAGAAGCAGGCACAAAAGATATAGATGAGCGGGTAGAAAAGGATCTGATTTTTGTAGCGTTAGCAGGGATGATCGACCCGCCAAGGCCTCAGGCAAAAAAAGCTATTCAAATATGTAAAAAAGCTGGTATTAAAACTGTCATGATAACTGGAGACCATCACTTAACTGCCATAGCAGTTGCAAGAGAGCTGGAAATGGCGTCAGATGATGCAAAGGTAGTTACCGGTCAGGAACTAGAAGGGATGTCAGATAAAGAATTTGCTACAATAGCAAATGATGTGTCAGTATATGCTCGAGTGTCGCCTAAGCATAAGCTACGCATAGTAAAAACATTAAAGCGATTGGGTCATGTTGTTGCAATGACGGGAGATGGGGTAAATGACGCTCCTGCTGTAAAAGAAGCGGATATCGGGATTTCCATGGGGAAAACCGGGACAGACGTGACAAAGGAAGCTTCAGCTATGGTGTTAAGTGATGATGATTTTGCTACAATAGTTGCTGCTGTAGAAGAGGGAAGAGGAATATATGACAACATCAGAAAATTTATCAGGTATCTCCTATCCTGTAATGTGGGAGAAGTATTAGTAATGCTTTTGGCAGCCCTAGCTGGGTTGCCACTACCCCTATTACCTATTCAAATACTGTGGGTAAATCTGGTGACTGATGGTCTCCCTGCTATGGCTTTAGGCGTTGACAATAATGATCCAGATATTATGGATAGAAAACCAAGGAGTCCTAAAGAAAGCGTATTTAGCCAAGGATTGGCTACAAAAATAGCTTTAAGGGGTGTACAGATTGCGGTGGGAACTCTGGCAGTATTTATTATCGGTTTGGTTATCAGCAACAAAAATGTAGAGCTTGCCCGTACCATGGCTTTTACGACACTAGTTTTTTCTCAGCTATTTCACGTTTTTGAGTGCAAATCCGAGCGGCATAATG
>CAYVRD010000088.1:0-10512 GCA_964454195.1 uncultured Clostridia bacterium | reverse complement strand
TACTAAACCCAATGCTTCTCCCATTATAAAAACCTCCTGTTATTATATATTTTTTTAAAAAAAGTATTATCTAATACTATTATTTGTCTCTGGAGTATTAATCAGTTGTTCTAGGCCTATTCCTGCCCTAGCAATAACATGGTAACTAACTACCTTGCCTACTTTATTTCCCGCTGCTACTCCAGCAGCTACAGCAGCTTTAATTGCCGCCACTTCTCCTGTCAGTTTTACAGTTAAGCTGATCGCTTTCTGAACTCCGATAACAGTTTCATAGCCTAGGAGACTTACATTGGCACTTTTAACTGCCGCATCTATAGCTGTAACTGCTGTAGTAAAGCCTACTACTTCAATTATCCCTATTGCCTGTTGTCCCATTTGCTATGCACCACCTCTTTAAATTTCCGGCTAATTTTTTCTCTTAAGACAATAATTGGTTGAAAACCTAGCCAAAATTTCTCGAATCATTTGAGCATGAGCTGGTGCTTGCCATACATTTTCTAGCTGGTGTATCAAGGCAGCAAACTCATCTTCTGTATGATAAAATGGATTCTTTGCCTGGTTTACCCTCTCCATTATCTGATTTGGCAAAGAATCTGCTTCTACCGCCAAGCTCAAATAACGGGCTACCTGATGTTTGCCTTGACTATCTGCCAGCTCTACCAGCTGGCTTAATGCCGCAAATTGACCCGGGTTTCCCCTCAATTTGGAGGTATCCTTATTACTGATACTATCTTCTCCATTAATAAGGTTGGGATTGTCCTTTATTACCTCTTTGATTAACTCTACAAGCATAGTCTTAGAGATCATCAGCTCACCTCCCCAGTAGACTGCTATAATCTTTTATTAAACTCAAGCCTACAGCTTTTGCAGCCTCCAAAGCATTTTTTACTGCAGCCGATTCCCCAGTAAATCCTAACCAAACTTCATTGGTGAAGGCAGATTCGCTTGCCGGACCAGTATAATAGGTAGGTTCAACGCCAGCAGTTTTTACTGCTACATCACTCATAATCAATCCTATTCCTGCAGGAGCTCCACTCATTAGTCCAAAGGCTCTATTTGGGTGAGCTCCAAATGCATGGGCTAAAGCATCTGCCGCTCTAGCTGTGTAATGGGTTTCAACCTTTCCCACCTCTGCTTGTTCAATCTGACTAAAATTGTCATTGATATAGCCCAAGCTAATTTCTACAGCTCTTTGCACATCGGCTACATCTGGACTAGCTAATACTATATAAACACCATGTCCTGGTCCCCCTTGACCATCTCGAGCAAACTGAATAGATACTACTTTACTATTTGTCTTTTTTATTCCGTCATCAACGGCAAACAACTGGCTTGCCGAACCAATTCTAGAGCTGATTATACCTATTGCACCTGGCTCATCGGATATCTTCATCAGCTCTTTGATTTTTCTATCCAGGTTGGGAATTACTAAACCTACAGTTCCTCCAGGTGCAAATCCAACTAACTCTTCTCTTGCTTTGCCTACTTTTATTTCCCGATGGAGTATTTTTGCTTGAGAGACTGGTTTTTTGTTTTCCTGGGGAGGAGCCAGAATGTCTTCTAGTAGCCTATTAGTTAACTCTGCCCTTGGACTAGCCGAATCTACCTTTGTACTCTTGTCCATGGGTTTATCTGTTGGTGCCTTTGTTGAGCTAATCTTACCGCCTTGCTGTCGCATTACTTCTGCAATAATCTGCTGCACTAGAGATTCAGTCATTATTACTCACCACCTATTCTTGCCGATTAGGGTTTAACATGGGCAGTATTTTATTTACTTCAGTATGAGGATTAGGTATCACATTGTAGCCAATCAGTTCGCCAACTCTAGCTGCTCTTTCTCTTCCAGTATCAACTGCAGCCTGAACAGCTCCCACATCTCCTTGAATAACTATGGCAACTAAACCTGAGCCCACCTTGCGATAATCTAATAAAGATACTTTTGCAGATTTTAGCATCGCATCGGCTGCTTCTATGGCTGCTGGCAAACCCCTAGTTTCCACAATTCCTATTGCTGGCATATACTACCCCCTCCTAAAAATAATCTGTAAGCTTAGTGTTTTCAGTACCAGGAATATATGTTCTTTCAAATCTTTCCTTGTATTTGAGGGGATATGTTGCATCAATTCCCATTTTGGCTGTTACTCCCTCTATAGTGTGACTAGGTTCTAGCCCACTGCCTTTAGCCCCAGGAATTATTATCACATCCTTATCCGCCTGTACTCTAGTAGCTACAGCCCACTCCACATCGTGAGGATTGAAGATATCCACATCGTCATTAACTACTATTACATGCTTAACGTCCTTATTGCTTGCCAAGGCAGCCATGATTGCACTTTTTCCATCTCCCTCTTCCTGTTTGTCGATAGAAATTATTGCGTGGAATCTACAGCCGCCTGCAGTTGTAAGGTGAACATTCTTTACATGGGGTACTAAGTGGCGAACATGTAAAAATAATCCTACTTCTCGCATAATACCATTGGGCTGAATATGCTCAAAGCTGGAGGGGAAAATGACTTGGAAAATTGGGTTTGTTCTTTGGGTAACAGCTGTTACTTCAACAAAAGGCTGTTCTGTAGCAGGGCCATAATAGCCAGCTAATTCTCCAAAGGGGCCCTCAGTTCTTCTCTTATGAGGAATCATTTTGCCCTCTAATACTATTTCAGCATTAGCTGGAACTGCCAGGTCTACAGTTTTGCAAGCCACCATTTCAACCCCTTCTCCCGCTAAAGCTCCTGCAAAAGCCATCTTATCAAGTCCAAACTGTTGAGTGCTCAGTTGAGAGGCCAAGGTGATTATTGGATGGACCCCAAGGATAACAGCCACCTCTAGTGGCTTATTCTGCTCCTCTAGTAAATGGTACATTTTATTTAAACCGGGACTTTCTATTAGTATCGAGACGTTATTCCCTTCGTTAACCTGTAGCCTTCTTATAGAAGTGAAATATCTGTTGTCATTTAAATCTTTTACTATAAGTATTCCTGCAGTAATAAAAGCTCCTGAGTCCTTTTGATGAAAGGTCGGCACTGGAAACATTTTTCGAAGATTAATATTTGTGGTGATGACTTTTTCTTGTACAGGACCAGAAGAAACCATTCTATAGGGAATAGGGTTAGCTATAGCTTGAATTATTCTAGGGATCAATCCTGGAGGATTGACTCCTAGACATTGGGCTATCCGTTCTCGATCACCTGCCAAGCCTCCCACCACAGGCATTTGGTATCCCTTAACCTTATTGAAAAGGAACGGCTTGGATCCCTTTGTTTCTTTAAGTATATATCCTAGCTCAAAAGTCGGGTCAACCTCCTGTTCAATTTTAATTAGCTGATCTGTCTTTTCTAAAAAACTCAAATAATCGCGCATAGAAAATGTCAATTTTTCTCATTCTCCTCTCCACTAGTTCTGCCCCCAACGGGGAAATAAGCTATGCTCTACTTCCAAGGCATCTAGGATTTTCCCTACCATGAAGCTTATGAGCTGTGACATATCTTGCGGCAGGTGATAAAAGGCCGGAGAAGCAGGTAATATATGGGCACCTGCATTATTTAGCTTAAGCATATTTTCCAAGTGAATACTACTTAGTGGCGTTTCTCGAGGTACCACAATAAGCTTACGACGCTCTTTAAGCATCACATCAGCTGCTCTAATCATTAAGTTATCCGAAACTCCATTTGCTATACCACCTAAGGTTTTCATAGAGCAGGGCACTATTACCATAGCATCTACTTTGTGAGACCCACTAGCAATGGGGGCAAATAGATCATCTATTTCATACCACGTAGCGTAGTGTTTTAGCTGTTGTCGGTCTACACCACACTCATGCATTAACACTTGTTCTCCCGCTTTAGTTACTACTAAGTCCACTGCTATACCAAGCTGGGCTAGAACCCGAATGGTAGTAATTCCATATATGGCTCCACTGGCTCCGGTAATTCCTACTACTACGCGCAACATATTCCCCCCTATCTATATAAGTTGTATATCTAGAAGTGGGGTAATCGCAGCAAAAGTGCAATTACCCCTTTTATAATAATTAAAGTTAGATATTGATGGGCTTTTCTTTTGCAAGCTCCTTGTACTCCTCCAGATTCATAACCTTACCAAAAATAGCCATATCTCTAAGGCCTGCTTGATGCATCTCTTCATCAGCAGAAGCACAGCAGTCGCTAATAGCTATTACTTTATAAGTGTGGTATAAGGCATCTGAAGCAGTGCTCCTCACACAAACATTTGTCCAAACTCCTGTTACCACCACTGTATCAACCTTTTCTTCCCGCAAATATAAATCTAGGTCTGTGTAGGCAAAAGCACTATGGCGTCGTTTCTGCACTATATAGTCGCCCTTTTCTTCATCTGGTCGCAGCTCAGGAATAAAATCTGATCCCCAGGTTCCCTTAATTGCATGTACTGGTCTCACCTTAAAGTCTGCATCGTCCTTCCGGTGAGCCTCTTGAACAAACACTACTCTAATATTATCCTGTCCGTGAGCAAATTCAACTAGCTCTTGTAGCTTTGGAACTATCTTTTCTCCATCAGGACAACGCAATGGCGCCTTTTCCCCAATAAAGTCATTGAGCATGTCGATAATTATTACTGCGTGATTTCCCATCTTACATTCCTCCCTGCTGATAGATTTATCTTTCACCTATAATATTCCTGCAAAATTGCAGTTTTTTTTATTAATATTTTATTATTTTATCTAATTGGCTAATTTGTTGTCGCTTGATAAGCTGACCGTACCCTGGCTTGCCTACTATGCCCTGCTCATCATCATAAACTAAGGCACCCCTCACAATAGTCATCACCGGCTTGCCCTTTAATTTCATGCCATCAAGAGGAGTATATTTTGCCATTGTATGCATTTTATCTTTATCAATGGTCCATTCTTTTTCTAAATCTATTACTGTGAAGTCTGCATCCGAGCCTATTTCTAAAGCACCTTTTTTGGGATATATTCCATAGTGAATGGCAGCATTTCTGCTAAGCACATCAACTAGCTTTGACAGAGACAGACGCCCCTTATTATATCCCTCACTAATCAGAATTGGAACCATAGTTTCAACCCCAGGAATTCCAGGGAAACTATTCCAAATATTCATCCCTTCGGCTGCTTTTTCAGTTGGTATTTCATAGGGCGCATGATCTGTAGCAACGAAATCTATTCTGCCATCTGCCAAGGCCTGCCAATGTATCTCGTTGTCCTCTGGTCTGCGGAGAGGAGGAGCAATTTTTGCAAAAGAGCCGAATTTAGTCATGGCATCTACCGCATTTAAGGTCAAATAGTGGGGGCATGTCTCAGATGTTACTGGTATACCTTTTTTCTTGGCTTCTCCCACCAAGTCTGCTCCCACCCCTGTGCTCATATGAACAATATGGAGGCGAGCTCCTGTCTCTTCTGAAAAAGAAATTCCTAATTGGATAGCAGCTTTCTCAGCTAATATAGATCTGGCTTCAGCCCAAGCAGGGCTATCCATTCTTCCCTCATCCTTTAGCTTGTTTACATAAAAATCACAAAGGGCATAGTTTTCCGCATGTATTCCTACTGGCAACCCAGTTTTTGCTACCTCATGAAATATTTCTAGCATTTCAGGATCTGTTACCCGAGGATATGTAGGTACTGATGGAGTCATATATACCTTAAAAGCTAGTACTCCAAAATCGGCCTGCTCATGAATGTTGTAAAGGGCTTTGTTGCGCACGTCTTCTCCCGTTGCTCCACCCCACATGCCGTAATCCACATAAGCCTGAGCTTCTATAGCAGCTAGCTTTTGTTTTAGTTGGTCTACGCTTCTAACAGAAGGAACGCTGCAGCACGGCATATCTACTATCATAGTAACCCCACCAGCAGCAGCCGATTGAGTGCCAGTAGCAAAGGTCTCTCGATGAGTAAAGCCCGGATCATTAAAATGGGTATGACTGTCAATACAACCTGGTAAAACTAAGTTGCCTTTTACATCGATTGTCTTTTCTGCCTCTACTTCTCCTTGAAGAAATCCAACTATTTTGCCGCCCTGTACCAGGATAGAGGTATCAACCATTCTATCTCCTTGAGGAATTTTAGCATTTTTGATTAACAAATCTACTTTCATTTTTCCCAGCCTCCTTGATTTTATTAGATTATATTTCGCCAATCTTAAAGATTAGCGCTTAAACCTTCCCAAGTAGATACCACAGCTTTTCTGGTGTTATGCTCCTATATTATTATTACTTAAAATTGCTTTAGCATACCTATAGCTATAGTTGTAGTTAAGGAGATAAAAAGATATGAAAAAACCCAGGCAGAGAAGGATATAAATAGCACAGTATTTAAACCCTCTCATAGCCTGGGGCAATTTCCGGTCGCCTGGTCGAAACGCTCAGACCTTATCACTGAGCTTATACGAGAAGTGAGAACAAGTATTTATTTTCTTATATTTTACCCCAACAACTCTAGTACTGCAATAGATTATAGAATTTTTTAACAAATAATCTCCAATTTTCATCCTAGATGAATTGGTTTGTCGAATAGACCATGAGCTGCTTCCATAATAGTTTCAGAAAGGGTTGGGTGAGCATGAATTGTAGAAACTATCTGTTCTGCAGTTAGCTTATTCTTTACTGCTAAACAAACTTCACCTATTAGGTCACTGGCATGAGGGCCCATGATATGCCCTCCTATTATTACACCGGAATTTTTATCTGCCAACAGCTTAACTAAACCATTTGTTTCTCCCATTGCCATAGCTTTTCCACTGGCTGTAAAAGGAAATTTGCTGATTACATAATCAATTCCATTCTCCTTCGCTTTTGCCTCGGTTAAACCTACACTTGCTATTTCTGGATAGCAAAAAATACAACTGGGAACAGCCCTATAGTCCATTAAACTGTTGTGTCCCATAGCATTTTCAGCGGCTACCATACCCTCAAAGGAAGCTACATGGGCTAACATTTCCCCACCTACAACATCTCCTATGGCATAAATACCAGTGATATTAGTCTCCATGCGATTGTTTACTGCTATAGCATTTTTGTTCATTTGCAAACCTAGCATTTCTACGTCTATTCCATGAAGAGAGGGAACACGACCTGCAGCTACAAGGACATGACTAGTATTTAACTCTAATGTTTCCTTAGAGGTTTCTATTTTGGCTTTAAAGCCTGCTTTAGTCTTTTCTAGAGAGCTTAGCTTAGCGGAAGTAATTAGGTTGATACCATCTTTTTTAAGTAGTGGGCGTAGTCTTTTTGTCAGATCCTCATCCACCATAGGCAGTATTCCCGGGAGCATCTCCACTAGGGTGACCTCCACACCAAAGGCACTGAAAATGCTGGCAAATTCTATTCCTACAACCCCTGCCCCAATGATAATGATTTGATTCGGTAAACGGGTTAGTTCCAAGGCAGTATTGCTATTTAACACATCAGGATGATCAACTCCAGGGATAGGCAGTGCTACTCCCTGAGAGCCTGTAGCAATAATTATGCTTTTCCCTTTAATTATTTTGGTAGGCTCATCTTCTGCTATAAGCATCACTTCGCCAGGTTGCTTTATTTGGCCAATTGCTTTGAACATTTTTATTTTATTTTTTTTATAAATGGTGTCTAGTCCAGCTACTAAGTCTGCTACTACTTGATTGTTTCGTGAGACAATCTGCGGGGAGTTGATTGCTAAGCCTTCAACTGCAAAGCCATAGTTAGCTGCCTGATTTAGCTCTCTCCAAAGGGTAGCACTTTTGACAAGAGATTTGGTTGGAATACACCCCCAGTTTAAACATGTTCCTCCCAGCTTGTCCTTCTCTATTAAGGCAACCTGGCCTCCCAGCTGGGCAGCTCTTATTGCTGCTACATAGCCTCCTGGACCTCCACCAATGACGATAACATCAAATTGCTCCATGTTTTCACCCCTCACTATTCCTTTCGGTTAGCTTTAGCTAGTCTGCCTACAACTTTTCATGCACCAGGTTCATGGTGGCTAGCTTTAGCTTTTGAGACTCAGTCAAATAGTGCTTTATTTTTTCCTCAGCAGCCTCTTTATAAGCTGCATCTTTTATAGATCCCAGGTTTATTTTAACGTTTAATACTGCCCCTTGAATTCCAGCTTCAGCCTGCT
This sequence comes from uncultured Clostridia bacterium, assembly GCA_964454195.1. Classification (GTDB taxonomy): domain Bacteria; phylum Bacillota; class Desulfitisporia; order Desulfitisporales; family JAWSUQ01; genus CAYVRD01. Next base: position 2,429 of record CAYVRD010000088.1, on the reverse strand, counting down.
GAGCTGCTACACCAAGATCACTGATTGCATTTTCGTTGCCTTTTTCTGCCACCAAAGGAGTTAGCTCCAGTATTTCTAAGCAGTATTGGGCCACTGTCAATGGTATATCTGCCGCACCTTTAGTAGCATTCTGTATAGCTTCACTGCGGATTTTTTTTTCTTCATCTGTTTCTTTAGGAAGCTTAAAGGCACTCATGACTTGGTTAAAGGATTGGGTATCTAAATCAATTAGCTTAATTAGCTCCTTCAACAAATGGTATGCCTTTTCTCTGACCTGTTCTAGCTCAGGTGTTACATCCTGATATTTGGCTTTACCACAAGTAAGATTACATACCATCACTACTAAGCTAGCAGCTACTGCTCCTGATAAAGCGGCAACGCTACCCCCTCCTGGTGCTGGAGAGCTAGAGGCTAATTCCCGAATAAAACCATTAAGGGTTTTTTCTACCAACATACATGTCACCTCTTCTATCTTAATAAACTAGGACAATTTTTCAGATTACAAGCCAATTAAGTTGTTTTCTAGTATTTGGGATCTATCAAACTTCTCCAACTTGAGATAATATTCTAAAGAGTTAACCAAGGCTTCCTGAGGTACTACCCCAACTAATTCGCTTCCTACTACTGAAACCCCATAGCGTCTAGCTTCTAAGGATATTAACTCAAAAGTCCTATATAAAGGAGTGCTGACATAATCAAACATATTCATTGAAACCACAACTTGATTTCGCTCTTCAAATTTTAATCCAACTGAGCGAACGTTAGTAAAACCACCACTAGGTCCACGTACTATCTTGGCTATTGATTTGGCAATTTGAAGGTCGTCAGTACCTAGGATAACATTAAAGGCCACCAAGGGGGTTTGTCCTGCACTTACTATTACTGCTCCTGCTGATGGGTGTAAAGCAGCAGGTCCAATATCAGGAGCCCGCTCAGGTAGATGGGCTACTTCTTTAAGCCCTTCATATTGGCCTTTTCTAATATAGTCTAGTGCCTTTCGCTCAGGAGTTCTAGCATTTTCTCCACTAAAAAAAACCGGAACCTGGTATCTCTCATAAATTTCTTGGCCTATTTCTTCTGCAATCTCAGCGCACTGGGCTAGAGAGATGTTTTTTAAAGGAAAGATTGGAATTGTGTCTTGGGCACCAATTCTAGGGTGATTGCCAGTTTGAGTCTCCATATCAATCAATTCAATAGATTTTCCAGCCATTTTTATCAATGCTTCTTTTAAAGGCTCTGGTTTGCCTATTAGCTCCACCACTGTGCGGTTAAAGTCAGCATCGGGAAAGTAACCCACTAATTTTACGCCATCTACGTTTCTTACTTGATCAACAACTGCTTCCACAACTTCTTTCCGCCGGCCATCGCTAAAATTAGGCACTGCGTGAATAAATCTACTTTCCACTATTCATTCCTCCTTTATTTATGTGCAAATATATACTGTTTATTATGTCCAACTACCTATTCGTGAAAACATCTAAATATCCTTCCACTAATTAGGTTATCAATTTAAAGAATCGGCTTTTTTGATAAGCCAAAGCAATTGGTTATCCTGCTCTGAAATTGGCTCTTGATGCTTTCTGATTAGCTCTACTATTTGGGGATCTAGACCTGACTCCACCGCTATTTCTACACCTCTATCCTGATGATGCCAATAAGTAAAAAATCCTCTAAAAACTAACTTGGCACTATAGTTTTGTCCTAGCATTCTGCTTAACTTAACAGAAATCCTGGTCATTATTACTGGAAGAACACGATCTATTAAGGATAGTCTTATCCCTAGCTTGCCAATATCGTGTAAAAGAGCTGCCCTTGTAATTAATTTTGAGTCAATATCCAGTTTCAGCTTGTTCTTTAAATCTAAGGCACTTTTGGCAACCTGCATGGAATGGAACTGATCAGCTATAGCTAACTTTTTAAATAGCATAAGTTCTTTCTCAGACAAGCTGCTGTTTATTGTACTCCAATCAGTTTCCGACAGTTTACCACTTAAAGCATCTTGTACTTGTTTCAATCTATACATTATTTTCATCTCTGCTCCCTTTTAACAACAAAATCCTCTCTAAATTCATGAGAGGATTTTGGTAATAGTCTATTAGGCTTCAATCAGCCATCATTAACGGCTCAGGCCAAGCAGCTATGCCTCCTAATAAGTTGTAGATCTGGACATATCCTTTGCTATTTAATAGCTTAGCAGCCTGTCCACTTCTATTGCCTGTTCGGCAGATTAGCAAAACTGGTCTATCTGGATCTATTAGTTCTAGGTTATCCGTTAAGCTACCCAATGGAATTAGAATGGAATCAGGTATATGCCCCGATTTATACTCCCATTCCTCTCTTACGTCAATGAGTTGTAGACTACTATTATCAGCTATCAGCTTTTTAGCCTCCGTAGCAGTTACATCCCTATAGACAATATCAGGAGCTTG
>CAYVRD010000087.1:9395-10675 GCA_964454195.1 uncultured Clostridia bacterium | reverse complement strand
TTGCTGCCACCATGAAAACTACCAAAGGTCTATCCAAAAGTTTTTTTAACATCCTTTACCCTCCTATAGATCTACCACAGCTACTGGTATTTCTTCGCCCTCTAACAGCCCTTGGCCCACAATGACAACCTTTTCTCCCAGGCTTAGGCCTGAGATAATCTCCACATCATTTTTAAAGCTGCGCCCTAGCTCTACTATACGTTTATGGGCAATTCCTGTCTCCACCACATAGATGAAAGAATAGCCATTATTTTTCATAACTGCATTTTGGGGTACCGCCAGCACTGGTCTAGCTTGGCTTTCATCTAATACAACTTGGGAGCTCATTCCTGGACGCAAGGCCAGATCTTCATTTTCTACCTCTAGCTCCATGGGAAATCCCCCTCCATGGCGACTGGCCGACGGAGCAATATGCTTGATCGCTGCAGAATAATATCTATCTAATAGAGGGAAATAAACATCTACCGCCTCTCGCCCCTGTAGCGCCACCACGTCTCGCTCAGTCAAGCTGGCTCTCAAAAGCAGGGGTTGATGCTGCTCTACTCGTATCAGGGCTTGCCCCGGACTAACCTGTTGCCCTTGGTTGACCAATACCTCCACCACTAAACCATCTCTATGTTCATTTTGTTAAGCTGTTTTTTAGCCTCCCGGTAGGCTAAATCAGCCTCTCTAGCCTGCACCTCTAATAGCCCCAGGTGTTCCGGCTGCTTTACCACCTGTAGCTGCTCCTTAGCTAGCGTCAGATCCCAACGGGCCTGCTCCAGCATATCGGAAACCTTCTCCATGTCAGCTCGTGCTATAGCTCCATTTTCATGAAGTGTTTTTAATCGGTCATACTCTCGTTGAGTTGCCGCATGGTGACTCTTTGCCTTATTGTATCTATTTTCAGCGTTGGTTTCCTGCAAGGCTTGATCAGACCTTGCCTTTGCTAGCTGTAGCTTTGCTCTTTCCAGGCTTATTTCTGCCCGCTCCAAGGCTAAAACCATTTCCTCCCGATTGAGAGTGAGTAAAAGCTGATTGCTCGTCACCTTTTCTCCTACCATAACCCTTCTCTCCTCCACTGTACCCGAAACCTCTGCTATCACATCAGCTTTTAGCGAAGGCTGAACCTCTGCCGGCAACAATATAGCTGAACCGATAGACTTTTCCTCAGCAGCCATAACCTTCACCTTTTTCAGTTCACTCTCTTCAGCCCCTACCTCCGCAGCCTTATTTTCACAACCGCTCATTAGCACTGACGCCAGTAGCAACCATATAGCAAGCATCAGAACAATGTTACT
>CAYVRD010000087.1:0-9295 GCA_964454195.1 uncultured Clostridia bacterium | reverse complement strand
ACAATTATTTCAGCTACACCTTGAGCTATTTGACTGGTGGAAAAGCGAACGCCGATTATCCCGTTAGCCCCCATAGCCTTGGCATCCTTGAGCATAGCATCTATAGCTTCTTCTCTGGCGCTTTCCAATAGCTCTGCATACTCTACCACATTTCCACCCACCAGCATGCGCAAAAATGCTACGATATCTTTGCCCAGGTGCTTTGCCTTAATAGAGCTGCCCTTTACTAATCCCAGTACCTCATAATCAGTTTTAATCTCTGTTGTAGTCATTATCATTTTTCATCATCCTCTCTTTATTTTAATAATCCTTATTTTGAAAAGCTCTAGCTCCTCCCCAAGCTATGGCTCCACTTGCCAAGAGCATTATAGCAAAGGGTAATACCCAGCTGCCTTGACCGGCAAAAATTGCCCATCCTCTCATGTGTACATATATGGAGAGAAATTGCAGCGATTTTACCCATCCAGGAAGAGAGATTAGAAAAGCCAGCAAGCCTGCAGCCACCCCCGCTTTTACTTGGTCATCAAATAAAACAGAGCAGAGCACAGCTATAGAATAGACAACCATACTTCCTGCCAATACCATTGGTATTCCAGCTAGAAATTTTAAAGGCAAGGCTTGACCATAAATCTGTGAAGCTAGATAAGTAATGATTGTAGTGCCTATAATAGTAGTAGAAATAATCAGCAGACCAGCAGCATATTTGCTCCAATAGATTTTTTGCCTAGATATGGGCAGAGCAAGCAAAAAGCTTATAGTTTTTCCACCCACCTCTCCAGCAATTAGGGACATGCCCATAATAATTGCAAACAGAGTCAGCAGCTGATAGAAGGTTTTACCATACCAGTTTGCCCAAGCAAACAGCCAATAGTCCCCCATCATTTCTCCCAGCAGCTGTCTAATCGCCTCTCCTTCTAGTCCAGCTATAGAGAGAAATATGTCACCCAGCCACTCATAGGTTACATATAAGGTGCTCCCAAAAGCAGCTAAAACCCCAAAGGATATAAAAAATTTCCACCTGTTTTCCATTAGCTCTTTTCTTATCAGCTGAGGATATACCACTAGCTTTTCCCCCTCTCTTTTGAGGTGTACTCTATAAAGATATCCTCTAAGCTCATGTCTAATAGCTCCAGGGCAAAATGGGGATACTTAGCCAGCTTACTATAGATATCTTCCAAATTATGGCTTGCGGTTATTATATAGCCTTGTCCTTGGCGTTCTATTCTAGAAATACCAGGCCACTGCTCCAGATCTTGGGGCTGGCTTCCTTGAAACACCACTCTAATCCTTTTCTCACTTACCTTCAAATCAGCTACCGAACGTACCGTAAGCAGTTTTCCGTTATCCATAAACGCCGCGTAATCAGCAAATCGCTCTACCTCTGTTAACTGGTGGGTTGTTAAAAATACGGTGCCACCCCAGCCTACCAGCTCTTGAAATAACAGGGAGTAGAAAATCTGTTTCTTTAATGGGTCGAATTGGGTAGCTGGTTCATCAAGAATTAGCAGGTCTGGCTTTGGCGCTAAGGCCACAGCTAGACCTAGAGCAGCCCTTTGCCCTCTAGACAGTACTTTGACTTTACTATTTTTTGCTAGCTCAAATGCATCTAAAACCCGCTCCGCCAGTAGCTGCTCCCATCGTTTATACAGAGGTCTGCATAAATTGATAGTTTCCTCTACCGTAAGGTAGCCATAAAACTGCGGGTCATCACCTAAATAGGAAATTTTTTCGTTAGGTTGGGCGCTCTGTTCAACCTTGCTGCCCAAGATATATATTTCACCCTGAGAAGGTTTAACAAAGCCTAGCAGCATCTTTATAGTAGTAGTTTTGCCAGCTCCATTTGGTCCAATTAAAGCAAAAACACTTTCCCTAGGCACCTGAAGCTTTAGATTTGAAACCGCCTTCTTTGAATCATAATCCTTCCCTAGATCCTGAGTATATATTGCAAAGTCTTCCATTTCCACTTCTCCTTTCCTAAGCATTTCCAGTTTCTTTTTTTAACAAATTGCTAAACAACTCCTCAGCCTGTCGGGGATCCAATTGTAAGGTTTTTATTATTTGGGCCAGTTCCTCCATAAGAGGCAAGATTAAATCCATTTTATATTCCTCCAGCATTTTAGGATTTAATTGAGCCACATAGGAGCCAAGGCCAGCTCGGCTATAAATCAGCCCCTCCCCCTCTAAATCACTATAGGCTCTCCTAATAGTTATCACACTAACTTGACTATCCTGAGCTAGCTGTCTTATGGAAGGAAGCTCCTGCTCTGGCTTTAGCTCTCCTGTTAAAATCCTTCTTCTAATGGTCTCTACTATCTGCTGGTAAGCAGGCTTGGGACTAGTCTTGCTTATAGGTATATACATATTATCCTCCTTTAAAAGGATTCTCAGCGGCTTAGATATTTTATTGTGTTTATTGTGTCTATTGTGTATGCTTTATATACACAGCATACCAGCCGTTTAATATATTGTCAACTATTTGATAATATTTTTTAACAAAAAAAGAAAAACCTCTTGTCTAGAGGTTTTTAGTATAGTAGCTACCCATGGATAAGGTATGAACTTCATCTTCAGTGACTACCAGCAACCATTTGGGACTCATTTGGCAGCCTATACCTAGCCCTTCTCCTTGATAATCAAAGCTGCCTATGCCGAAGTAAATGTGGGCTACCGGAATTATCTTTAACCCTGCCACTTCCACAGCATCTCCCACTATTAACTCCCTGCTTTCGCTGCAGTCTAATGCTTTTAAGATTACCTCCCAGCTAATGGCCGCCACTAGATTCACCCACCTTTTGTCCCTTCTATCTCTATTATTGCCTAAAATAGCCACAAAAGTGCCAGCAGTTAAAGCATTTTTCATCAGGGACAGAGAATTAATCCTCTAGACCAAAGGCAATCGGCGCAGGTAGGGCTATTGCCCCAGCAGTCCAGCAGATTATCGTCTACCATCGAACATCCCTCCAGGTATTTACAGTCGGTACAGGAGGGAAAGTGAAATTCTTCTACCTGATTGCGAAAAATAAGGTAATCTTCCTTTAGCCAAATATCTTTTAGGCTTTCTGTACCCACATTGCCAAAGTGATAGGGAAACATCTCTTTCTTCCGGCCGTATACATAGCAGTAATAGTGATGCATCCCGGCATAGCATGGGCTCACATTCCCCTCCCAGTTTATAACCATGGATTTATCCTCTACAAAGCTACAATTTCTTTGGGTGCGCAATCGCATTTCTGGCACTCGCCCCCTAAATAGGAGGTAACCTGCTCCTGTGCCTACCATCAGCTCTTCTTCAGGAGAGTCATAGAGTACTTGATCTACCATAGCTTCGCTGTAGGGCAGTAGATTTGTCACTATTACAAAACCGGCCTTTAATTGATCTGCTAGCTTCAATAGGGCAGGTAGCTTGTTAATATTGCGCTGCATGGCTACAAATTCAATCCCCAGCTCCAGCTTATACTTGTTATGCTTCTTCTTTATACTGTTAAGCAGCCTTATATTTTCTATAACTTGATTAAATTCTCCACCTAGCCGGATGTCATTAAAAGAAGTTTCATCTGAGCCGTCTAAGGATATGACTAGCCTGTCCAAGTCCATCTGTACTAAGCTTTCCCCCATCTCCTCAGTGAGCAGAAAGCCGTTGCTAATCATCTCCACCCTCAGCTTTTGCTTTTTTAAAGCAGCAATAAAATCTAAAATGTGAGGATGGCTTAAGGGTTCTCCAAATCCTCCAAAATGCACTGTCTGCAAGCTGGGCAACTCTTTAATCTGATGCAAAATAGACTCAAATAGCTCTTTAGCCATATAGCCTTGGCTGCTTTTCCACGAGCTTCTAATACAAGTAATACAATCTAGATTGCATTTATTTGTGGCTTCTATATAGAGCTTTTTTGTATCCACTCGACGGGGAATAAGTTTATAGCTGGTTCCCCGCTTTATTACCAAGCTTTCCGAAAGGGCACTCTCTTTTGTTTTTTCTGCTATTTCTACTATCTCTGCCATTTCTTTACCTCCCAACCTAACCGCCACCTACCGGTGGAAAAAAGCCTACCCTATCGCCATCCTTAAGCTGATGCTCTAAGGTGGCTTGCTGACCATTGAGCATAATTAGGTGCAGGTCAACAAAGGGCAACTTCAAATCAGTTGCCAATTGACCTATTGTAATTGTATCTACCAGTGGATAATAGTAAACCCCATCTACGCTATCCCCAGGCAAAAACTCCTTCAGGGTAGCAAATAGTCTAACTTCAACAGCCAAGCTGTTCACCTCCTGTCGCTACATATAGTATTTAGAAAAAGAGGGCTAGTCTTTTGACCAAGCCCCCTTTTAATTTTTGTTTTACCCTTAAAGGATTAATTTCTTAGGATGCATCCTCAGCAGCTTTAGGCTCATCAAATACTAATACTGAGTCTAATTCCTCATCTGACACATCAAACTTAACTCCGTGAGGTGCCAGCTCTTCTTCCATAAAGAACTCGGGCAATCTGTCGTGAGCTTTGTTAAATCCGGCAGCCTTATTAAACTCTACTTCAGCTGTCAGGATAGATTTACCTAAAGCTACTACGTCATCACCATTTAAGTTAAGACCATACTGGGCATTTATCATTTCATAAATTGCCTCAAAGGCCAGTGGGTTATCTAACACAGCAAAGGCTACAAACAGACACAATCCTGCGGCGTCAACTGCCGCAGTAGCAATTTGCAGGTTTTTAGACAAGGCAGCCTGGTTTTCCTTCTTAAGGGGATCAACCTCTCCTCCAACCTTAAGGATATTAGCTGTTACACTATATCCTGCAGTGTGGTCAGCTCCCATAGTACTAGTAGCATAGGTGACACCAACCCCTTTAACTGCTCGAGGATCGTAGGCAGGAATACCTTGACCTTTAACAGTAGGCACTCGGCGAACACCAAATACTTTACCTGTAATCTCCGCGCCACTTCCTAAAATACGGCCTAGAGGAGTTCCTTGGCGCATTTCCTCCAAGGCTTTGATAATGCCATCCGCGTCCCCAAATGGAATAGCACCACCCTCCATAGCTACACCCATGGTCACACCCGCTTCGATGGTGTCTACACCAATATCATCACACAATCTATCCATTAAGGCTATCTTATCGATATCATCAATCTCACAGTTAGAGCCAAAGGCCCATACTGTTTCGTATTCAAAGCCTGCCGTTAAATATTTTCCATCTGCATCATTGTAAACCTGAGAGCAGCCCATAATACAGCCTGGGTGACAAGCATGACTTACTTTACCATTTCTAGCTTTAATTAAATCAGCCATAGTCTCACCGCTAATTTTATTTGCTGTATCAAAGCGGCCTGTCTTGAAATTCTTTGTGGGCAAGCCTCCTGCTTCGTTAAGAATGTTAATCAATACTGCTGTACCGTAATTTCTCAGTGCACTACCGGAAACAGGATGCTCTAAGATAGCCTTAGAAAACTTCTTGCTAGCTTCTTTAAAGGCCTCAGGATTTGCCAGTGGCATTTCCTCCGCACCCTCAGCATCAATCACAATAGCCTTTACCCGCTTGGAGCCCATCACCGCACCTAAGCCACCTCTTCCAGCGTGTCTAACAGGCCGCCCATCAGTATCAGTTACTGCTATACTGGCTGATAGCATTTTGAACTCTCCAGCTGGACCAATAGAAATAACAGTTACCTTTTCACCGTACTTTGCCCTTAGCTTGTCTCCCACGTCATAGTTACCCAAGCTTAATATTTCCTTGTCAGCAATCTCTACTGTTACCGCATCCTTAGTTACCTTTACTATGTACCAGTCGTCACCCTCTGCTGGCAGTCCATCAAGTATCAGAGCCTTGATGCCTAAGCGGGCAAATCTTTGGGCAGCTGTACCTCCCGCATTACTCTCCTTAATAGTGAGGGTTAATGGGCTCAAACCACCGACTGATAGACGTCCGGAGCTGGGGGCCCTTGTGCCTGACAGCAATCCAGGAGCAAAGATAAGCTTGTTGTTTTTGCCTAGGGGATGTGCTCTTGCCGGAACCTCATCCCTAACAAAGTTGGAGGTTAGTGCTCTCCCCCCCATTGGAGCATACTTCTCAGGTACATCCGAAACAGATACTTCTAAGCTAGCCATGTTGACTCTTACAAATTTCATACTGTTCCCCCTTTCAAAAAGTACTAATATTCCCACTTATTATTATACCTCATCCTAATAATTTGTACAAGGGTTTTCAATGAAGTCATACTCAATTACTTATATGTAGTCTTATATTTTTAGCTTCTCTATTTTTCGATAAAGGGTGTTCCTCCCTACCCCTAGAAGCTTAGCTGCCATGGTGATGTTGCCATTGCAGCGCTGGAGAGTGTCGGCAATAAGCATTTCCTCCATTTCCGCCAGGGAAATCTGGGGACTATTGGCTCTTAAGTGAGGGTTTTTTTTCTCTATTTCCGTCTTGAGAAAATCTAGCTCTCTGTATATTTGCCCTAGCTGTTCTTCGCTGTAGCTGGCTATATCTATAGCAATTTCTTGTAGTGAAGGCAGGCTGGTCACCTTAAGCTTTTTGTTTTTCCCCCACAATTTTTCTGGTAAATGCTTGGGCAGTATCATATCTCCTTCGGTCAGCGCTATAGCCTGCTCCATCACATTGATTAACTCCCTTATATTTCCTGGCCAGTGATACTCTTTGAGGACTAAAATTGTCTTTGGTGCAATTTTAGGTACATTGGCACCCTTGCGACTCTTTCTAGCAAGGATTTCTTCTGCAATTAAGGGTATATCCTCGCGGCGTTCCCTGAGGGGAGGCAGGTCTATTCTCACCACATCTAGGCGAAAGAATAGATCTCTTCTAAAGGTATTTTTCTCTACAGCCTGCTCCAAATTCACATTGGTGGCTGCCACAATTCGCACGTCACTGTATAGCTTCTTTTCTCCACCTACTGGTAGAAATTCTCCCGTTTCAATAGCCCTCAGCAGCTTAACCTGAATGGCCGGGCTAGCTTCCCCTATCTCATCTAGAAATAGGGTCCCCTTATCCACCAGCTGAAAAATACCTTTTCTCTGCTGACCTGCTCCTGTAAAGGCACCTTTTTCATGGCCGAATAGCTCACTTTCCAACAGGGTCTCTACAACGGCACCACAGTTGATAGCAAAAAAAGGATTATCCTTCCGCTTGCTAGCATGATGAATAAATCTAGCCATCATATCTTTGCCGGTGCCCGTTTCTCCTGTGATTAGTACCGACAAGTCCTTTTTAGCTATCTTATCCGCCAGGGAGTAAATTTGAGCCATCCTCTCACTCTCTCCCACAATAATCCCTAAATTTTCACAGGTTTTAGCCCATTCTAACATTTCTGGCATTTTGACTACCTCCTGTTGCGCAGCTCATTTTTGGCATGACGCAGCAAATCAGGATTAGTCAATAGGTCAATTACTGTATTTGCTAGTAACGTGACGGCCATTATCAGTAATTGTTGACCAGCTCTGTTGCCCGAGGCCTGGGTAAACTCTCTAGTGTGGGCAGCACAGCCACTGATTCCAAAAGATAAATATGGGTGAATAGCTGGCACTACTTGACTGACGTTACCCATATCTATTGAGCCTCCACCGGTGCGATTAGGCATCACCGCCTCTACTCCTAAGGCAGCTAAATTATTCTCAAAAACCTTAGCTAAAGTTTTGTTAGTTACCATTTCATCATAAGACAGCTCATAGTTGCTCCAGCTTACCTTGCAGCCAGTCTGTAGGGCAGCTCCTCTGGCGCAGTCCAATACCTTGGCCACCACTTTGTCTAGTTTGACCCTTGAGCTGGCTCGCACATAAAATCTAGCTACAGCATGATCAGGAATAATATTGGGTGTGTCTCCTCCGTCCACTATCACCCCGTGCACTTTAACATCCTCCTCTAGGTGTTGCCTCAATGCGCTAATTCCGTTAAAGAGCTGAATTACACCGTCTAGAGCATTAATTCCTTGATGAGGAGCGGCAGCAGCATGGGCAGTTCTGCCTTGATAAACAAATTCTAAGGCATCCATAGCCAGAGAAGAAATATAGATGGCATTTACCTCTCCAGGATGAAACATTATGGCAGCATCAATCCCATTAAAGCATTTTTTGTTGACTAGGGTTACCTTGCCACCACTAGTTTCTTCGGCAGGCGTTCCAAAAACGTGTACCTGACCAGATAATCCCCCCTGCTCTAGCATGGGTTTTATTAGTACTGCAGCTCCCACACTGGCTGCGCCAATTAGATTATGCCCACAGCCGTGTCCCAAGGAAGGCAGCGCATCGTATTCTGCTAAAAGGGCAACTTGGGGACTTTTGGCGTTACCAAAGCTGCTTTTAAAGGCTGTTTTTAGACCACCTAGGCCTCGCTCAGTGGCAAACCCTTTGGACTCTAAGTAATTGGTCAGCAAGGTACTGGCGAAATACTCTTGGTGTCCTAGCTCAGGATTGGCATGAATCTGTTGGCTTAAATCTATTATCTCTCCCTTAAGGGATTTTAACTTCTCAGCTGCTTCCTCCTTTAATTGACTGGCCCTAGTCTCCACAATATTCCCCCCTCTTTGCTTGAGCTTATATTTTAAGCTCTCCCTGCTCCATCAATAGCTCTCCGTCCACTTTTACTGTGGGTTTAGTAATAATCCCGTCTAAATGGCTGGCTACCTGAACCTTACCCCCAAAAGTGCTATTATCTCCTAGGGCAATATGGATAGTACCTAAAACCTTTTCATCCTCTAATATTATTCCCGTCAGTTGAGCTGCTGGGTTGGTACCCACTCCTAGCTCGGCAATGTTGCGGGCCTTTTCTCCGTACTTGTGAAATATTTGTTCTAGTTTGTCCCTATCCTTTCCCTGGACATCTACAACTAATCCCTTTTCAACCTTCATTACCAAAGGCTCTTCTAGTTTGCCAATTCCCGACATGGCTCCGTCTATAACTAGTGTCCCTTGAGCAGTCCCCTCTATTGGAGCTATGTAGGTTTCTCCCGCTGGTAGGTTGCCAAAGCAACCCGGCTGGTGTAATAGTCCCGTATCAGGTTGTCCAATTCTTGTTTCAATTTGGAATTCCAAATCTGTGCCATGGCCAGAGCTGATCTGCACTTTTTTACCCTGGGTTAGTACCTGGGCAATTTTTTCACTGATAGCTGCAATCCAATTGTAGTCTGCAACCAGCGCTCTCTCCATCATTTCAGGAGTAACCCCTGGCATACTGGCAACTCGCGCACCTTTAGCATTTGCATTGTGCCGGGCTTGGGTATGACTTAAGGATTTAGAGGTAATGCAAAAGACCACATCACTGGCAGCCATAGCTTGAGCTATGGCTGCCG
>CAYVRD010000086.1:7979-10683 GCA_964454195.1 uncultured Clostridia bacterium | reverse complement strand
GCTCTTATTATCTTAAGAGGTGATTTGTTTATAAAATAATATATATTACTTAGTACAGAGGTCCTTAAATTATTTGTATCTCTACACAATCTGAAAATCTAACTACATAATTCTACAGAATAAAAAAATATTCGACAACAAAAAATGGGTTTGATTGAAATTTTTAACTATAAATTAAATTATAGGCAGGAAAAAAACTTATTGGCGTAGAATATAGGCAATAAGTCCCGGGACTGGGGGAAAATAAAACAATAACTGTGGGTGGTGAAATTGAATAAGTCATATCAGTATATAATTGCTGAAACAAAGCGAGAGTTTACTAAATTCCATAAAGTGAACTTTGGCAAAGGCCCCAGTTTGACGTCAGTAAGTATAACGGAAAACGTGTTGCTAATTAAATATCGGGATATGTTTTCACCCATTGAGGAAGTAATGCTAGATCTTCCAGAAGGAATTGAAAATGTTAAGAGAATTAGAGAACAAATACTAATAAACAAATCTAGCTCTTTTATAGACATTATTGAGAAGTTGATAAATAAGAATGTTAAGGAAATTGTCACTTCCCTAGATGCAAATAATGGAGAAAGCTACTTGTTTATAATTTTCTATGAAGACATAGCAATTTAATGGGTATATTCTATGGCTAGGTATTTTAGGTGGACTTAGGTCTCAATAGAATACTCGCCTATAATTAGCGACTATCAAGGGAAAAATGAATTAAATAGTCTATATGCTGCCTTAGTTACAAGTAGTACTAATAGCATAGCTGTTACAAATCAGCGGGTGGGACTTTCCTCAATGCCGATTTAAACCAGCTCAATTGACAAGTCATTTAAGATGACTTTTTTATTGAGCTGGTTTTTTATTTTGTATGCTCTGACTTGCTATATTACCAGAAGACAAACAAAATTGTCTGTTGGCAATATAGCAAGACTTATCTTGTTATATACCTTACCATTGGCAACTACAATTATTGCCACACTTAAAAATTCTTGTGGGAGGTGATTATGGGCAAAGACTTTTTCTTTAAAGGGGTGTGATAAATATAGTAAAAAACAAGGGGGATATTCATGAGAGAACAAAAAAAACTAATGGCTATAATTCTAGCGTTAGCATTAGTGTTTTCCAGTCTGGGAACGGGGTTTGCCCAGGGAGGTAAGGACTATGCTGGCCATTGGGCACAGCAGCAAATCCAAGAATGGATTGATGCTGGGCTAATCACTGGTTACTCAGATGGTACAATCAGACCAAACAATAATATTACCAGAGCAGAGTTTATGACTATTGTGAACAGGGTCTTTAAATTTACAGATACAATAGACATACACTTCAGTGATGTTCCTGCAGGTGCTTGGTTTGCTCCAGAGGTGGCTAAAGCTAGAGCAGCAGGCTATATTAAAGGTTACCCTGATGGTACTATGAGACCAGGTGATACTATTACCAGACAGGAAGTAGCGACAGTATTAGCTCGCCTAGCTAATCTTGAGCAAAACCCTGAAGGAATCAATCAGTTTACAGATAGACTAGCTATTCCAGTGTGGAGTAGTGGTGCTATCGGTGCAGTAGCTAGTGCTGGTTACATGAGTGGCTTTCCTGATGGGAGTTTTAAGCCACTGAATAAAATCACCAGAGCAGAAGTAATAGTTGCATTGGATAGATTTCTAAAGCAAACGGCAGTTGAGGTTGATCCTAACTTAACCATCAATACAGCAGGCACATATGGCCCAGCTACAGGTAAAGATGTAGTTAAGGGTAATGTGGAAGTAAAAGCAGCTGGGGTAACTCTGCGTAACATGGTTATTGAAGGAAACCTGACTCTAGCTAGTGGAATCGGCAGTGGAAATGTAACTCTAGAAAACGTAGAAGTAAAAGGGTCTACCTTTGTTTATGGTGGTGGAGAAAACAGTATTTATGTCAAGAATTCTGTACTTGGCAAGGTAAAAATTGATAAGGCTGATGGCAAGGTACGAGTACAGGTATCAGGAACTACCCAAGTAGGTGAAACTACAGTAGTTTCTGGAGCTAAGCTAGAAGAAAAGAACCTTACTGGTACAGGCTTTGCCAAAGTAATAGTAGATGCACCAAGAAATGCTACTATTGTCTTAGACGGCACTTTCGTGCAAGTACAGGTTATATCAGCTGATGTTACCATCTATGTTTCTACAGGAGCAATAGTCAAGACAATCATAGCTGATGCCAGGATTACGCTTTCTGGACAAGGTACAGTTGAAATATTGGAAGCTAATGCCAGTGGAATCACCTTTGTAAAAGCACCAACTACTATTAACACTGCCTCAGGTGTGACAGCTCCAACTAGCGGTACTGCGCCAGTTGCTGGAGGTGGCGGCGGCGGTGGCGGCGGCGGTGGCGGCGGTGGCACTGTAGCAGTAAGTGCTATTAACGTTACAGGTGCAGGGGATGCTACCACAGTAGTAAATGGTAGCACATTACAAATGAGTGCAGCTGTAACCCCTACAAATGCGACAAATAAGACTGTAACATGGTCAGTAACAAATGGAACTGGCACAGCAACAATTGATGCATCAACAGGATTGTTGACAGCAACAGGTGTGGGTACGGTTACCGTTAAAGCAACAAATGCTGCTTCTGGGGTTATTGGTCAGCTTGTAGTGACGGTAGAGCTTACTCCTGCAGCAGCGGATGAAGCATTGGCAACCGCAAAGGCTTCTGTACCGGCTGATCT
>CAYVRD010000086.1:0-7879 GCA_964454195.1 uncultured Clostridia bacterium | reverse complement strand
TGGCAACCGCAAAGGCTTCTGTACCGGCTGATCTGACCATCTATACAGATGCAACGGCCCAGGCAGTTACAGACGCAATGGCATTGCCAGAAGTAACAACCCAGAACAAGACCGACAAGACAACTGCAATTAATACAGCAGTGGCTGCGCTTGTAACAAAAGTAGATGAAGCATTGGCAACCGCAAAGGCTTCTGTACCGGCTGATCTGGCCATCTATACAGATGCAACAGCCCAGGCAGTTACAGACGCAATGGCATTGCCAGAAACGAACAATACAGAAAAAGCAGACAAGACAACCGCAATTAATACAGCAGTGGCTGCACTGGTGACAAAAGCAGCTGCAGCAGAAACAGCAGCGATTGCAGCCATAAATGCAGGCGGAGCAACACTTCAGAACTACACAGACGCTGGCATTACCGATGTGACCGCAGGCAACCTTGCTGATGTGAATACAGCAGTAGCAACAGCCAAGGCAACCAAGGGATCTGATCTAACAAAGGCAGAGATCCAGACTGCAGTGGATGGCGTAGTGGCAGCCGAAGAGCCTACTTTCACAGGAGCAGTATGGGATAATATCACCTCATTGCTAACTCTTAACTAAACCATAGAGAGCCTCTGTAGAACAAAACTACAGGGGCTCTCGACCTGAATCGAAGGGTGAAATCCCCTTTCGACACCTCCCGCCAACCTTGGGAGCAATCCAGTTGGCTCAAAATGCCCTCATCCATAGGCGCCGATGCCAGACACGAATATATCAACTTATGATGAAAAAGTTCTTGCAATGCATAATGGCACTAATCTTGATAGTACCCCTTAAATATTATCCTAGTATATAGAAGGCCAGTAGGTTTTTATAGATTTCTTGGAAAAGGCAGGACTTAAATTTAATATATTACAATTCAATAAGGGGATGGTGCTATGTCTGTAAACTTTGAAAGAAATATAGCTGTGAAGAGTTAACAGAAATGCGATAAAGTATTTTGTTAGGAGGAAATGCCTTGGGTAATAAGGGTATCAGCTTTTTTGAAAAGTATTTAACTCAATTACTCCCAGCTGTTGGCAGAAACATTGAGTCGATTCGAATATGCTCAAGTTTCCATTCCGGTAGCAATTTTGATTTGGTTAATGATTTACCCAATGATGTTAAAAATAGATTTTACCAGTATTGTTGGGGCCACTAAAAAGCCAAAGGGACTTATCATAACTTCTACAATGAACTGGTTAGTTAAACCATTTACCATGTACTTAATAACTGCTTTCTTTTTAAAGGTTGTATTTCAAAATTTTATTCCCACTAATTTAGCCGATGAATACTTGGCAGGTGCAGTATTGTTGGGAGCCGCTCCTTGTACAGCAATGGTATTTGTTTGGAGTCATCTAAATAAGGGTGATCCAGCTTATACTTTGGTTCAGGTGGCAGTCAATAATATAATCCTACTAATTGCATTCACACCAATTGTTGCTATTCTACTAGGTATAACAGATGTATTTGTGCCTTATGATACTCTAATTTTATCAGTTATCCTACTTATTGTTATTCCTTTAGTTGGGGGTTATTTATCTAGAAAGTTTCCGCTCCATGTGTTGCTAATAGCAATTCTACTTACCATTCAGACATTCTTAATCTTTGCCTTGACCTATGGATGGGCTAAGGCCTGGAAGCTTCCCCACAACATTGCTGCTCCTGCGGGAATGATTGGCGCCAGTAATTTTTTTGAACTGGCAGTTGCCGTTGCAATTGCTAATAGAACTAGACACTGGTTTCCAAAGGAATCGTTTTCCTAATCGACAACAAACCTTTACAAAATGTCAATAACACTTGACATGAAAGTGATTAGTTGTTATACTCCTTATGTAATTGTGAGGAGGCGGGATGATGAAAAAAGATGATATTCTAAAAAAAGCACAATTTGAAAAAAAAGATGAACGCGAGGAGTATTTTAAGACGAAGGCTTTTCATGCCGGGTGGATAGGTGTAACAGCAGTTATGCTATTTCTTATTATTTGGAGAGGTATCCATAATGAGTCTGCTAGTGATATCCTTATGATTTTAATGGCACAGATTGCTGCAGCTTCATTTTACCAATATACTAAGATGCCAGAAAAAAAGATGTATTTATGGGGTGGAGTGCTTAGTATCCTAGGACTAGGTCTTGCACTTGCAGGGTTACTCAGTCAATATGGTGTTTATTAGTCATGAGTAAAGTTGAAGAATTAAAATTAAGAAATCGCCTAAAGGTGGCAAGGGCAGAAATGAACTTAACTCAGGAGGAACTGGCTAATTTAGTAGGAGTTTCTCGCCAAACTATTAGTTCTATTGAAAAAGGGCAATTTAATCCCACTGCAAAGCTGGCATTGATCCTATGTATTGCATTAGATAAGAAATTTGAGGAATTGTTCTATTTTGATAACTTAGACTGATTGGAGCTAAAAAGTTAATGGATAAGACTACAACTGCCATAATTGGAATAGGAAATATACTGCTTGGCGATGATGGGATTGGAGTTCATGTAGTCCATGAGCTACAGCGTAGAAAAGAAGCTGGTAGCCAGTACGAGCATATTGACATAATAGACGGTGGCACAGCTATTTTTGATATGCTGCATATCTTTACCCAGTTTAAGGATATTATAATAGTGGATTCGGTCAAGGGAGGACATCCCCCAGGCACAGTATATAAGCTAGCACCAGAGGATTTAGGTGAAATAATTCGAGAGACATCTTCATTACATGAAGTGCAAATCCTAGATGTTTTAGCATGGATTAAGCATTTAGGGTATGAGCCTAAGGTAATAATTATTGGTGTAGAGCCTGAAGAGATTGGCTACTCAATGGAGCTCACTCCAACAGTAGCCAATACTGTGGAAAGGGTCATTAACGAGATAAACAAAATATTAAAGGCCTGCTGAAGTATAATTTCAGCAGGCCTATGCTTTCGTGTTCTGACCGGTCAGTAGAACAATTTTTAGAATTTATGCCTCAATTGCTCCCGCTACTCCTGCATCGGCAAAGGTTGCCATTTGGTTTATTATCTTAGTAGCTGCCTCTACCAGGTTTATGGCTAAGGCTGCCCCAGTCCCTTCACCAAGACGCATATCCATATACAGCATTGGTTTTAAGCCCAGTAACTCTAGAGCTAGCCTATGACCAGGCTCAGCAGAAGCATGGGATGGTAACATATACTCTACTGCCTGGGGCGCTAGCTTGGCTGCTATTAGTGCTCCTCCACTGGCGATAAACCCATCAATTACTACTGGAATTTTGTTTGCTGCACCCCCTAAAATCAAACCGGCAATGGCGGCTATTTCCAAACCGCCAACCTTGGCCACAATATCAATGCCATCATTGCGATCTGGATTATTCACTTCTAGGGCTTTAGCTATAGTTGCCCGCTTTAGGGCTAACCGAGTGTCGTCGATACCAGTCCCCCTACCCACCAATTCTTCTAAAGGCATTTGGCTGCATAGGGCCAAGATAGCACTACTGGCAGTGGTGTTGCCTATCCCCATATCCCCAGTGGCCAACAGACTTACTCCCTTGGCTGCCTCCAAATTAGCCACTTGAATGCCGACCTCAATGGCTAGGATAGCTTCCTCTCGGGTCATGGCCGGCCCAGTTGCCATATTTCCTGTGCCCATGCGTACTTTCTTGGAAATCAACTGGGGATGCTCCAATTCTGCTGCCACTCCCACATCCACTACTATTACCTTAGCACCTGCATGTCTGCCTAATACATTAATGGCTGCACCTTGATTGATGAAATTGTACACCATCTGAGGGGTTACCTCCTGAGGAAAGGCGCTGACCCCCTCGGCTACAACCCCGTGGTCACCAGCCATGACAGCAATAGTTTTTTCCCCCAGAGTTGGTCTGGGGTTTCCAGTGATACCAGCCAACCTTTTGGCCAACTCCTCCAACACTCCAAGACTTCCTGGAGGCTTTGTCAGGCTGTCCAACCTCTCTTGACAGCTTTGGATTGCCTCCTGATCCAAGAGACCAATTTTCTTGACAGTTTCATTTAGCAAACTCATTTTTTACCCACTCCCTTTTCTTTCCTTTTATTGTTTGTAAATTGTTTGTTTTGAAATAAGCAACAAAAAAATCCCCAACACAAAAAGTGCTGAGGATTTTTCCATCATCCACATTTCACAGGAAACCCATCTCCCAAGGTTTTCCCATCCATCCAATCTGGCAGGTTTCCTGACTCCGAATCCTCGTTTCCTACCCCTTCCCGCTTTTCTTCAAGCTTACATATCAAAGCCCTTGAAAGCAGTGGTTTTGACAAGGCAATATTAGCATGCCTTTGCCCGTAGACAACTCCCCGGTTACAGTGGCGGGACCGTTGGAGACTCTCACTCCATTCCCTTTTACCCTTCACAAGAAGGCACCAGACGAATTATATTAATCTATTTATATTTTACTGCTGTCCCCTTAATTGGTCAATATTTAAGGATGAAATTCTATCCATGTACAACAAAGAAGCTTTTTTGTTGCTTGCATATTGCAGTTAGCAATACAAAATGATATAGTATGAATATCAAGAAGGAGGCGATATGTATGGCTAAAACTACAAGTATTTTTGCTCGTGTTGAGCCGGAAATAAAAGAACAAGCAGAAATAGTGTTAAATAAACTGGGCATACCAATGTCAAATGCTGTTAACATTTTTTTAAGACAGATTGTTCTGCATAACGGGCTACCTTTTGATGTTAAAATTACACATAATAATTCCCTTTGCTTTGAGGACTTAACATCTGAAGAGTTTAACAATGAAATTGAAAAAGGATTTAATGATCTAAGGGCAGGCAGGGTTGTATCTGCAGATAAGGTAGCTGAGCGTATCACTAAGGAATATGGGCATGAGTCATAAAATTATTTATACTGAAGAATCAGAGCAGGATCTTGTAAATGTCTACAGTTATATTGCAAGGGATTTATTAGCGCCAGATTCAGCAATAAATCAAGTCAATAGAATCATAAAAGCAATTAAGGAGTTAGATACACTGCCCTTTCGGCATAAACTATACAAAGACGAACCATGGCATAGCAAGGGGTTGAGAGTTCTGCCGGTTGATAAATATCTTGTGTTTTACTCAGTCATTGAAGACAATACGGTGGCAATAATAAGAATAATGTATGCTGGAAGAAATATAGATTTACAATTGTCAAACACAAAAAAATAGAATTACATTAAACCACGAAGGTACCTTTAACTAGGTACTTTTTTCATGTCCATTTTTAGGAGTTGTTAGCCGTTGTCACATTTTCCACACGATTACTTTACTCCCGTGAAAAGAGGCCTGCTGAAGCTATGACTTCACAGGCCTTATATTACTGCTGTCCATTTAATTGGCCAATAGGATATCTCCCTTAAATAACGTCATAATTATGATATAATAATCCTTAAATGATAATAACTAAGTTTAGGGGGAAATAAGCTTTGACTAAGGATAACGGCACTAAGGATACATTGAAAAATCAAGATAACTATAGCATTACAGAAAAGGATATCTTGCCTACAGTTTCTGATTTTGAAACCTTTTACAGCTATATTATTTCTAAAAAGGCTGAGCTGACAAAAAATAGGCAAGAGCTTGGAAAAAAAGCCTGCTATGAGATTAATAGCTTGTTAACAAAGCCAAGAAATCTGGAGGGCCCAAAGTACTTGCAGCCCACCTATCCCACCATTAACTTATTCTTTAGCATTATCCTGAATACGGGTCTTTTTGCTGTAGAATCGGGGAAAACTCATAAGCTATACCTTGTGCCTACGGATAAGCTAAAAATATATGAGGATCTAGATATTTTTAGTAAATATATGCTGCTTTTTAAGGCCTACTGGACAAGCTTAGACTTTGAGGAGCTTTATTTTGATTCGTCCAGCATGTTTCACCATTTCATGTATACTAAGATGGCTTTTGAAAAGCTTGCGTTAGCTAATCCTTGGCAGCGAATCTTTGTCGATTTAGAGGATTTTGAAAACAACTATGATCGATTTAACCCTATTCACAGGCTCTTTGTTTCGGGAGGTCTAATTGTACATCATTTGAGTGTATTTGGTTTTTGGGACTACGAAGAAGCACATATTCAAGTATTTAGTGACTCGAAAAAAGATATAAGAGTTAAAAGTATACTGCCCACTGACTTAGGTATTAGCATGATTAGAGGTTGTCGTCAGAGGCCTTATGAGCTATACAATAAATACACCGATAAGCTATTTATAGATAGAAATTGGCGTGATGATACTATTAGACCTATAGTGGAAAAGCTTGGATTAACTCAGCCAACGACAGATAATCAAAATAGATTGGAACCTTTTGAAACGGTATTTAAACCATATTTCCCCCAAGAGATTCTCCAGATAAAAGCTATGGATGATATCTTAGAGATGGAAACCTTAATGGATACTCCTCAAAAAAATAACCATACCTTAGACCACAGCTATGAAGATGAAGAGATGATAGAAGATGAATTAAGGGAAGAAACTATGATGAATGTTTTAGTCAATATGACAGCTGAGGTAGAGAAAATGAAGGCCAAAAGAGAATCCAAGCTATGGAAAGAGATTTCTCCTCCCTTTTCACTGGGAAAGCTTTTAAGAACTTTGACAAAAGATGAATTGACAGCTATTAGGCAGAAATTAGAAATCCAAGGCGCGAGCAGCTTAAACAAAGCTCAACTTATTAGTGTACTAGAAAAGAAAATAGTTTCTTCAGCAAAAAAAGTAATTCAATATTATGTTGAGGATCAGTTTAACATCTTAATGAATGTCCTAAAATATGATGGTACTGGTCATATAGAAATGACCTTGGAGCATATTGAGGAGTTTAAAAAAGCTGGTCTAATATTTCCTTGTATCTTGAATGGAAATAGGGTGCTAATCATCCCCGAAGAGCTGAAATGCGAGCTTTGGAGTTTAGAAAAAGATGTTAATCTCCAGAATATAATTAAACGCAATACCAAATGGGTCAGATTAGCCCAAGGTTTGTTGTACTATTATGGTGCCTTGCAGACAAGGGTTCTTATGGAGATGATAGGAACTCATGTGGGTACTATAGAGTTGAGAGATACTATGGACTTTTTTATGGTAATGAACAATGCACAGGATTATTATGGAGCTATCAAGACAGATGTAGGAGTTTTCTGCAATAGCCGAGTGTTTGACTGGCGAAAGGTTTTGACGGAGCATCAAAATAGAGATAGCTTAAGCTATTACTCCTTTACCTACCAGCAATTATATCAAGCTGGTGGTGAGAGGTTTGTGGATAAAAATCCAGCTTATAAAAGGTTTGTAAAATTTATTAGGGAGAATTATGATATTTCACAAGAGGAAGCGGAAAGCTTGGTGGAAGAATGTGTTTTTGCCATTAGAATTGAAGAGTCTTTTCAGGATATTATCAACTTTTTGCAACGGCACTTGGAAATACCAAGCTTTGAATTTATGCAGGAATTTATGGAGCATTTAATGTTTTTACACAATAACACCCGACAATGGAATATCAAAGGCTATATGCCATCGGAGCTTTCCCAAGGAGAAAAACAACAGACAAATCCCCTTGAGACCCCTAAGCTAAGGCTAGTGGTGAACAATGATAAGAAAAATCTGCCAGGGCGCAATGAGCCTTGTGCCTGTGGCAGTGGCAAGAAATATAAAAAGTGCTGCGGTAGGTAAACAGACTAGATAAAGTACAATAATATGCCAAATGCTCTTGACAGCAGTTGGCATATTATTGTAAAATAAACATACCGACGGTCGGTTTGATAATAAGGAGGTAGATAGCTTTGATAAGTACTATTAAGGGTGACGATCGCAAACAGGAGTTTCTAGCAACTGCCTTAGAGCTTTTTAATGAAAAGGGCTACGAGAAGACAACAATTC
>CAYVRD010000085.1:6862-10700 GCA_964454195.1 uncultured Clostridia bacterium | reverse complement strand
GCCCTAAGAAACTCTTTATTACTGTGTATTCACTTATTCCTGCCACTTCCATAACGTTTTTGTATAGCTCTTTTGCCATTACCAGCTTATCTTCACCGACCTGAACTAACACATATTCCAGCTCAGGATGCAAGGATATTGCCACGTTTGCCGGTAAGGTCCAGGGTGTAGTTGTCCAAATAACCACATAGCTATTAGATTCGTCTAGGATACCTTTCCCATTAGTCACCTTAAATTTCACATAGATGGAAGGGGATTTTTTATTACCATACTCAACCTCTGCTTCTGCCAAAGCAGTTTCACAGTCGCAGCACCAATAGACTGGCTTTAAGCCTTTATAAATAAATCCCTTTTTTGCCATTTCACCAAACACTTTGATTTGCACCGCTTCAAATTTAGGGTCTAAAGTGATATATGGATTTTCCCAGTCTCCCCTAACTCCCAGTCGTTTAAATTGCTCCTTCTGAATCTCAACATATTTTAAGGCGTAATCTCGACATTTGCGTCTAAACTCAACTACGCTCACATTATTTCGATTCAGGCCTAGACTTTTAATTGCCTGCTGCTCTATTGGCAGTCCATGAGTATCCCACCCCGGAACATATGGTGCATCATATCCATTCATGGAACGATATCGCACTATAATGTCTTTAAGCACTTTGTTCAAGGTGTGACCTAAGTGGATATCTCCATTTGCATAAGGTGGGCCATCGTGTAAAATATATTTTTCTTTTCCACTGTTAGCCTCCTGTACCAGGCGATAAATATCCATCTCTGTCCACTTTGCTAATATAGTTGGCTCCTTCTCTGGTAGGTTTCCTCGCATCGGAAACTCGGTCTGGGGTAAATTTAAAGTCTCATTGTATTCCATTTAATACACCTCCGCGTAAAATAAATAAAAAACCTCTCATCCTGCAAGGGACGAGAGATTTCCCGTGGTACCACCCTAATAAAGCTAATGCAATAAACAATGCACTACTTGTCTTTTATCACTGATAACGGAGTGTTCCGGTTCGGCTTAATAACCGTTACGGCTTTAGGCTGACTGCTCCCAGGTGATCTTCACATCAATAGTACTTGCAAGGCTTCCACCATTTCCCTGCTCGCTGTAAGTCTATTAAGGCTACTATCCTGTTCTCTGCATTTATTATCAATTATTACACTTTTTCTAGTATCATTATATCTTTTAAAAATAATTTGTCAACTACGCTCTACAATCCCTTTAACTAACCAATAAATATGGGTTAAAATGTCTTGCATATTATCTAGGTAAATATCCTCTTCCCTAAGGTGGCCTTCCTGGATTAATATATTTATTATCGAAAAGGGTAGGTTATATTTATAAGCTGCCTGAGTCTGTTGAATACACCTATCATCCATACAAATAACTGAGCTTTCTGTTTCTGAGGAGCAATAGCTAATAGCATCGTCCTGAGAAATTGCCTTGCCTGTAACTGTTTTTAAAATATAGTCAGGCGCCAAGCTCTCTATAATAGCAAAGGTAGTATCAATTAATTTTTCGTCAGCTTGATATTTTTTTTGACCCTCTAATCCTTTATCGATAATTGCTTCATTGATTACTACTAAATCTCCCGATTTAAGATAGCTGGAGCTACTAAGAGTAGTCCCTAAGAATATAAGGCTGCTTACCTTGAACTTTTCATGAAGCAGTTTTATCAAGGATTCGTAATCTTGATCTGAATAGCTGGCAACAGCAATCTCCTTGCTGTTTAGCTTGCCAACAAAAATCTTTGTATTATCCCATATCTCTTGGTTTCCATTACAGCTACCCACAATCACATTGTACTGTTGAGGCACAACACATACTATTCCAATTTTCATCTGTCACTATCCTTTTTTCATTTATTACTGCTGTACTTACTTTTAGGAGTATCTTATTCAGCCTTTGGTTGAATACTTTCTATCTCTTCGTCTAAGGCTTCTAGCTGGGCTTTAAAATAAGCTCGTAGCTGAATTTTAAATAAGTTAGTCTTTTGAATTAGCTCTTGGTAAGAATGTCTAGCTTTAGTGACCCTTTCCTCTGCCTCTCTAAGAATCTCGTTAGCCTGCTGCTCTGCCTTTTGAACTAATAAGCTTGCTCTTTCGTCTGCATTGCGTTTAACTTCCTCGGCAGTTTGTTGAGCAACAATAATACTGTTGTGCAAGGTTTCTTCTATTTTCTTGTACTGCTGAATATTTACCTTATACTGTTCAAGCTGCTCTAATAAATCCAGGTTTTCCTTATACAGCTTTTCGTAATCAGTCATAACCTTATCGATAAAAGCATCTACATCTTCCTCATTATAGCCTCGCAAACTCTTTTTAAACTCTTTATTATAAATCTCTAATGGCGTCAATACCATTTCTAATCACCTCCCTATATGTCAATGGTTTAATTCGACAAAAGGAGTGATCATTCCTGTTATTTTTTAAGAAAACTTGAGATATTTTACCCGCGTTCGTCCTTTTTTTGTTTCTCCTAGCAGGTCAAGGATTTGAATCCTTCCTTTGCCGCGACATGATATCAAGTCCCCTGCTTTTACAACTGTTGCAACATTAGGACATGCTAGGTAATTTAATTTTACTTTCTCACCTTTGATAAGCTGGGCTGCTTTTTCCCTGGAAATATTGAACCCTGCAGCTAATATCACGTCTAACCGCATAGATGCAACTGATGAAATTATCTCTTGGGACTCAGCCTCCAATTGCTCTACTTTGTCTGCTATTTCTATATTGATTGAGCTATTGCCAACCTTTTTCAAGTTAAACCTGACATAGTCTAACAAATCAGAAACTAGAACCACTTGACAGCTGTGCTCAGAAATTATTAGGTCTCCTATTTTTTCCCGCTTGATGCCCAAGCCTAATATGGCGCCCAAGTAATCCCTGTGATTTAAGTTAGCTCCATGCTTTGATTGACTTATTTTCAAGAAACCAATTTCATGATCTATATGCTCTTCTTGGTACCAGTCAGGCACAGCAATAAATCTACATCTTTCAGCAGAAGGAAATCCTCCTGTCTTAATTATCTTCATTTCGGGAACTTGTCTAAGAATGGGCTCTGATAAGGTAATAACCCCTGGATCGAAAAAGTCTGTCCATATTGGCTGTTGGTTTAGACTGGCTCGAAATATTTTGTCCAGTATATTCTGAACTACTTGCTTATGTTCACCCGATAAATGACTGGTGAGCTTTTCCAGGTTGACCATATTTAAAAGCCTAAGTTAAACAGCTGTCTTACGATAAAGCTCTCAAGAAACCGCAGAGCTATAATAGCCACAATAGGTGAGATATCTATCGCTCCTAGATTAGGAATTATCTTTCTAAATGGTGCTAATACGGGTTCAGTAATCTCATAGATGAACCGGATGAAAGGGTTATAGGGGTTGTGGCGAAACCAAGAAAGTAAGACTCTTATAATAATTAACCAACTCATAACCTCAAATGCTGCTCTTACTACTGTAATTAAAGACATTTTTATTCTCCTCCTGCTGTTAAGATTGCTTTCCTAATTGAGCAGCTTTGTTTGCCGCTACTTCAACTGCTGTAATTAATGCAGAGCGCAAGCCCCGCTCCTCTAATGTGGCTAAAGCAGCCATTGTAGTTCCTCCCGGGGAAGTAACCATGTCCTTTAAATCCCCCGGATGCTTAGATGTATTCTTAACCATTGTAGCTGCGCCGATTAAGGTTTGAACCGCCAGCTTTCTACTAATTTCTCTAGGTAGACCTATTTTTACTCCACCATCAATTAAAGCCTCAATAATCATAAATATATAAGCAGGGCCACTACCGCTAACCCCTGTAACTGCATTGAGCAAATGTTCAGGAACTTCACAAG
>CAYVRD010000085.1:0-6762 GCA_964454195.1 uncultured Clostridia bacterium | reverse complement strand
GATTTGAGGCTTTACTGCAATTACTACTATATCTGATTCTATTACTAGCTGTTTATTATCTAGAGTTGTTTTTATCTGATAGGCCTGACTAAGGTAATTAATGCGCTCTTGATTAATGTCGGCTACTATTATTTGCCCGGCATTAAACAGCTGTCGATTAATAATGCCAGTAACTATTGCTTCGGCCATATTGCCCCCACCTAAAAAGCCGATCTTCAAGTGCTTCACCTTTAACTATTCCCCCTTAATATTCTTATCCCAATTAATATTTACTACCTTGCCAGCTGGCACCTTAGTTTCTCCAGTAATTATCACA
The DNA here is from genome assembly GCA_964454195.1 of uncultured Clostridia bacterium. Lineage (GTDB taxonomy): Bacteria > Bacillota > Desulfitisporia > Desulfitisporales > JAWSUQ01 > CAYVRD01. Next base: position 6,446 of record CAYVRD010000085.1, on the reverse strand, counting down.
TTACTAGGGGTAAACATAAATATATTATTGCCAATTTTCTGCATGCCCCCATTAAGGGCATAGGTAACTCCGCTTAAAAAATCTACTAGACGCTGACTAATTTCCCTATCCGTATGGTCTAGATTGACAATTACCTGCTTTTTATTTTTCAGGTGGTCAGAAATGCCCTGTACCTCCTCAAAGCTTTTAGGTTCTATTACTATCACTTTGACCTGCTGCTGGGTGGGTAATCCTACAATATTTGGTTTTTTTGAATTATTGATATTGTCACTTTCCTCATTAAGCAATTGCTCTTCCGTATCATTTGAATCGAATCCCAACATGTAAAGCATTTTATCCCAAGCTTTTCTTGCACTATTCATTCTTCATCCCCCATTTTACTTTTTTATTAATTTCTTTCTCCAAAAATTCCACTGCCAATGCGAATTAAAGTAGCCCCTTCTTCAATTGCTATTTCAAAGTCATTAGTCATTCCCATAGAGAGCTGATCCATTTCAACTCCTGATATTCCCTCTTTATTAACTTTTTCAGCCAAATCTTTCAGCTCTCTAAAAACAAATCTTACGTCCTCTGGGTTTTCTTCATAGGGAGCCATGGTCATTAAGCCTTTAATTTTTACAGGTTTCAACTGGGACACCTTTTTTATTAGCTCAAGGGCATGGGTCGGTGCTACGCCATGCTTAGATTCCTCTTCAGCAATATTGACCTGAATAAGGATATCTATGCTTTTATTTTTCTTCCCCCATTCTTTAGCGATTTGCTCAGCTAATTTATATGTATCTACCGAATGAATCAGGTTTACCTTGTCTACGATATACTTGACCTTATTTGTCTGGAGATGTCCAATTAAATGCCACTGGGGATCAAATTTAGCAAGGCTATCATGTTTCTCTACTAATTCCTGAACCTTGTTTTCCCCTAACAAATTTATACCACAGCTTATAGCCTCTATTATCCTTCCTGTGTTCTGGGTTTTAGTTACTGCTATCAGCTTTACCTCAGCTGGATCTCTGCCTACTTTGGTGCAAGCTGTTTGTATCTTGCTAAGGATAACCTCTAGGTTATCTTTAATGTGGTTAATTTACTCCACCTCCTTTTTTGTTTGACTAGGATTTTTAACGTACTTAGTACCTGCATTAACACCAGCTATAGCAATCTTTGAGTCTATCTGGCCAATTATTTCTACTTCCTGCCACTGATAGGACCTTTGCCTATCAACTATCATTAAGCCCGGTTGATCAAAGCTATACACAATTGAGCTTTCTTCCACTATTATTCCACTATATCTTTCTAAGACTAACTCTAAGCTGATTTGTCTAATATTTAAAAGCTCCTCAATAAAGCTGCCAACCTCTAAAACTATTATTCCTTTATCCTCGTTTGTCTGCACATCTAAAACTCTTGCAGACAGCAATTCTACACTACTATCTCCCCACTTAAAATTAACCACCTCTCCCTTTTCCAAATCTACTATATCCTGATTCTCAAAGGGCACTATCAAGCTTATTGGCTTTAAATTGTTAATTATCTTGACTAAGGGTTGTCCCTTTTCCACTATTTCCTTAAAAACTGGAGTAGCAGCGCTATCTATTGGTAGTTTTGCCAAATCCAGCTCTTTATAGCTACTGGTAGTCAATATAGACTCAAGACCATCTATCTGTAAAGATACTAATCCTGCCACCGGTGCCCTCAAGGCTAGCTTTTGCTGATTAGCAAACTGAGAATCAAATCCTCCCTTTACAGTTCCTAAGATGCCGCCTACACTTACTCTTTGTCCTTCTGCCACTGCCAGTTCTAGACTGCCTGTGAAGGGAGCATATACTATTTTTTCGTCTCTGACTACTAAAGCTTCTAAGGGAACAGTTCTCATTATTTCACCTGTGGACAATTCTTCTATTTGTACTAGCCAGTTTGCTATTTGCTTAGATAAATAATTGTACGCAGAGAAACCCATAAAAAAAACAATAAGTAATATTACAAGAAAAAGCAAGCTGCGCTCTTTTCTCCAGATTAGTTTCTTTCTTTTTTTTATAATAGATTGATTTTTGCGTCTGTCCTTTAAAAACTCCTGTTTCACCAAATGCCACCTTTTCTTTTTTTGATAATTGTTTTATTCTATTTGCATGAATCTTTTTCCTGCTGGCATTCCTTGTTTTTATAGGAGAAAAAAGCAAAAAACGCCGTCATGACAGCGCTTTTGCTTTTATTTATAGTTGGACATTGTTCCCCTAGCCTAAATAACAGATATTTGATCTCCTACTTTTATTGCTCCACCTTCCAATACCTTGATAAATATACCTTCCTTTGGCATTACACAGTCACCCGCTTGATAGTAGATAGCACATCTAGTATGACATTCTTTGCCAATTTGGGTAACCTGACCAATAGCCTGCTCACCAATTTTTATTTTTGTTCCCAAGGGTAGGCTTAATAAATCAATGCCTTCAGTTGTTAGGTTTTCAGCAAAATCTCCTGGTGCCACATCTAACCCCATTTTTTGCATTTTTTCTATGCTCTCTAATGCCAACATGCTCACTTGTCGATGCCAAGGGCCACCGTGGGCGTCATCCTTCAAGCCAAAGTCTACCAGTAGCTCGCCACTTCCTATGTTTTTTTTCCGTTCACCTTTTTTTTCACTGGTACAAACTGCAACAATTTTGCCCACACTAATCCCCTTCCCCTCTCCTATAAATCCCACTCTTTCCGCCAGTTTTCTCTATAAGCTTTACATCAGTTATCACCATATCTTTATCCACAGCCTTGCACATATCGTAAATAGTTAATAATGCTACTGTAACACTGGTCAGGGCTTCCATCTCAACACCAGTTTTGCCAGTTAAGCTTACTTCTGACGTTACAATAGCTGTATTTTTAGCTTCATCTAAACTAAAAGACATTTTAACACCCTCTAAAAATAAAGGATGGCACATAGGTATGAGATTACTAGTCTGCTTAGCGGCCATAATACCCGCAACCTGAGCGACTGCTAATACATCGCCCTTGGCAATATTCCCCTCTTTTATCAGCTGCATTGTGGTAGGTTTCATATATATTATCCCTTGGGCAACAGCAACTCGTTTAGTAGCATTTTTGTCGCCCACATCTACCATTTTGGCTCGTCCTTGCTCATCAAAATGGGTTAACTGATTCATTGTTAGCCTCCTATTTGATACATCATCTTTTTAGCGTTTTCCCAGCCCTGCTCTCTCATACTGTGCTTTTGGGGTTTAATTTTAATTGATTGTAAAATGATTTCCTTTAATTCTTCATCTGGTGCGCCTGCTCGCAAAGGAGTTTTAAGATCAATTTCTTTGCTGCCATGCAAACAAGGACGCAGCTTGCCCTCTGCTGTAAGACGGAGTCTGTTGCACTGATGACAAAAATGACTTGACAAGGCACTTATAAAGCCGATACTTCCCTGATGACCAACCACTGACATATATTTGGCAGGACCCGCTCCTGTCACACCAGTGCTATTGATTACTTGATAATGCTCTTTTATCTTAGCTAAGATTTTTTCAGAAGGAACAAACTTGTCCTCCTCCCATTTGTCTGTTTCTCCAATTGGCATCAGCTCGATAAAGCGTACATGAATAGGCTTGTTCTTTGTTAGGGATACAAAGTCCAATACTTCGTCATAGTTAAAGTCCTTGATTATCACTACATTAATTTTAACCGGATTAAATCCAACCTCAAGCGCCTTGTCTATATTCTTTAACACTGTTGGCAGATGTCCTACCCTTGTAATGCTGCGAAACTTATTAATATCTAACGTATCTAAACTTATGTTAACCCTATTTAAGCCAGCCTGCTTTAATTGCTCTGCCATCTGCCCCAGCAAAGCACCGTTTGTAGTTAGAGCAATATCTTTTATCCCTGGAATCTGATTTATTTGGCTTATAAAGCCGACTATACCTTTCCTAACCAGCGGTTCTCCACCAGTAATTCTCACTTTGTTAATACCCATTTCTACACCCAGGGTAATAATGTGCAGAAACTCCTCTAATCGCAGTATATCTTTGTGATTCTTCAGTTCGATGCCTTCCTCTGGCATACAGTAAACACAGCGAAAGTTGCATTTATCTGTTACTGACACCCGCAAATAATCTATCTGACGCATGTGCAAATCCTGGCTCATAGATATTTCACCTACTTTTATTCTAGGATTTAATCTTTAATATAACATCCTCAATTCTATCAACTAGTCCTTTAGCATCATCTAGACCATAGCAGGGAACCCCCATGTCGAACTCTACATCAGTAGCTAAAGCAATAAGCTCATCCCTAGTGCATAGAAGCTCATCATATACCCCTTTGCGAAAAACTTCGATTTTTGGTTTGTTTCCTCTTTTATAACCCTCTGTAATAATTAAATCCACACCAGTAATAGTGTTAGCAATCTCATCTAAAGCCATTTCCTGCTCTACTTTTTTTATCATTGCCACTTTAGAAGGTGAGGAAATAATAACCACATCTGCACCTGCTTCTCCGTGTCTCCAGGTGTCTTTACCAGGAATGTCAATGTTAAAACCATGAACGTCGTGTTTAATTGTAGCTACTTTATAATTCCGCGACTTTAGCTCTCGTAAAATTTTTTCTAATAGAGTAGTTTTACCCACATTTGATTTACCTACTACTGAAAGTATTGGTATCATTTTAGCTTACCTCCAATTCCTTTATCAAAATCACTTCAACTCTATCTCCTGCCTTTAAGGGCCCACTCCCAGCTGGAACTACAATTAAGCTGTTGTAATTTAATAAAGATCTCATAATACCTGGACTTTGCATATCTGCCAATTCAACTGTTAACCCCTTTGTTGGATTGAAGGTAGTCCTTCCTCTTAAAAATCTCATCTGCTTGGTGGCCTTGGTATATTCAGTGGTTAAAGATGCTATAACAGAAACTGGCTTATATACTAAACCTAATGACTTTTTTAAAAGTGGTACTACTAACAGCTCGAAGGTTATTAGGGCAGCTGCAGGGTTTCCTGATAAGCCTATTATAAGCTTATTAGCCAATTGACAGCAAACTACAGGGGTTCCTGGTCGAATATCCACCTTCCAAAAAAGAATTTTTCCACCGATAGCTTCCATGGCATCTTTTACTAAATCATAGTCTCCTACAGAGACCCCACCGGTAGTTATCACCATATCCCAGCTGTCAATGGCCTCCTGTAGTGTTCTTTTAGTAGCCTGGCATTCATCTTTAATAATACCTAATCTAACAGGCTGACAGCCTAATTCCTGTAATCTGGAGCTTAAAATATACATGTTACTATTCCTAATTTTTCCCGGTGTCAGCTGCTCCTCTATAGGAATCAACTCATCTCCAGTGCTTAAAATTCCTATAGATGGTTTCCTATATACTGATATCTTATGCATTCCTAAGGCAGCTAGCATACCTATTTTTTCTGAGGTTATTGTTGTGTTTTTATATAATACCAGCTCTCCTTGAGCCACATCTTCCCCCGCTTTAGAAATATTTGATCCACCTACAACAGGAGCAAATATCTTAACTGTTTCTGGAGAAAATTCCGTTGCTTCATAGGGAATAATAGTATCGGCCCCCTTGGGAATAGGTGCACCAGTCGTCACCTTGATTGCATGTCCAGTGCCGACACTTTTAGCTGCCACATAACCAGCTGGAACCTCTTCTATAATCCTTAAGATTATTGGCTTATCCCTAGTAGCACCAGCTATGTCTATGCTGTTTACTGCATATCCGTCTAATGGGGATCTATCAAATGGAGGTAGATTATCCATAGCTAGAATATCCTGAGCCAATACTCTCCCCAGGGATTCTTCTAAGGAAATAACCTCTGTTTCCATTTTTAGCGTATGATTAAGCATAATTTCAAGTGCCCTATCATAGGGAATTAGCTGCTCCATTTTGTTTACCTCCCTTTGCCAAAGGAACAGCTAGGAAAAATACAAGGAGAGCATTCGGTACATAAGCCGCCATGTCCCAGCTCAGCTATATGCTCTTTACTTATCTTTTCTCCTGCTAAAACCCGCGGTAACACCAAATCAAAAACTGTATGCTTAGCATACATGACACAGCCTGGTAAACCAAAGATAGGGACTTGACCTAAATAGGCTAACAAAAGCATAGATCCAGGTAAGACAGGAGATCCATAGGTTACTAAGCTGGCTCCAGTGGCTCTTATGCCCGCCGGAGTATAATCATCTGGATCCACAGACATTCCCCCAGTTACTACCACCATGCCTACTCCCTGATTAATCAAAGCTAGTATTTCTTTTGTAATTCTTGTTTGATCGTCAGGAACAAAAACTTGTTTATCTAAAGTACAATCATATTGGGCTAACTTATTTTTTATTGCTGGCCCAAAGGCGTCTTTAATGCGACCATAAAAGATTTCATTACCTGTAGTCACCATGCCTACAGAGCATCCTTGCAGTGGTTTAACCTCAATTACCTTTTTACC
>CAYVRD010000084.1:10134-10730 GCA_964454195.1 uncultured Clostridia bacterium | reverse complement strand
TTTAAAGGTAAGTGTGACATGCAATCACTAGCATCCTCCAACGCCAAAGGAAAGCCAACTAACCAAAGCAGCTACAAAGAAAGCTAGGGAAAAAAAGTGAAGGCTTTTTGTGTGATCAATCCTATTGCAGGTAAAGGGTTTGCAAAAAATAACTGGGAGAAAATAATCCTTCAGCTACAAAAAACTGGATTTGAAATAAATTATGCTTTGACAGAAGCTAAAGGGCAGGCAACAAAATTGGCAAGAGATAGTGTCAACAATGGAGCCCAATTGGTAATTGCTGTGGGCGGTGATGGCACTATAAGCGAGGTCGTCAATGGCATCGTTGACAGTGACGCTCTCTTGGGGATTGTTCCTGCTGGAACTGGTAATGACTTTGCTAGAGCTGTGAATATCCCCTTAAACTATCTAGAAGCAATTATTGCCATAGGTGGACTAAAGCATAGAGAAATAGATTTAGGATTTATTCATAACCAGTACTTTATTAATATAGCAGGAATCGGCTTTGATGCCCAGGTTGCTGCCCAGGTTCACAGGGGCAATAAAATTCTTAAGGGTAAGCTGGCTTATCTCTGGACACTGCTAGCTGTTTTTTT
>CAYVRD010000084.1:0-10124 GCA_964454195.1 uncultured Clostridia bacterium | reverse complement strand
TCTATAGGGTGTGTTTTTATTAACCCTTCTAATAATATTAAATTATTATTTTTTATATTGCTTATCTCTGGTCGCTGCTAGCTGTTTTTTTTTCCTACAAGCCTGCAAAGATAAAAATACTTACCAACGGTCAGCTAATTGAAAAAGAGATTTTAACTGCTACCATTGCCAACGCCAAATTTTACGGTGGTGGAATAGAAATTGCTCCTCAGGCTAAGGTGGATGATGGACAGCTAGATTTAGTTGTTATAGAAAATATGAATAAGGCTCAATTGATTTTATCACTGCCTAAGCTTTTAAAGGGAGAGCATTTAAGCCACGAGAAGGTTAGCACCTTTAAAAGTGATAGCTTATATCTTAACGGAGATCCTAACTTAAGTGCTCATGCCGATGGTGAGGTTATACCTGGACTGCCTTTGGAAGTAAAGGTCAAGCCTAAAGCCATAAAAATAGTAGTTCCATAATATAAGTACAGCTAGGACAATAGAACTACTTATCTTTACCTACCCTATATTTATGGTATCCATAATAGATAGCGCTGGCAATGTTTTGAGCCAGTTTCATCACTACACTCAATCTAGTATTTTGCAAAACCATAAACTCCATATACCCTCCCACGTTGACTATGCCAGTAAAATGTACATGGCCTACCTCGGGGAGGGTTTTTTGTACGCCTGCCCCGGGCTTTACAGCTCCTGGAGCTAGGGTAATCATGCCTATATTGTCTACTTTGCCCAGACAAGCATCAATTGCTATGATAAAGGCATCCTTGTACTTTGTTTTAAGTATGGTCACCTTTTCCTCAAGATTAACAGCATGAACAGGCTCATCTAATGTTCCCATGATATGAAAGCTATTTTTAGATAGCTCTTTTAGCTTTGAACCTACTAAAGGGCCAAGGCAATCTCCAGTGGAGCGATCTGTGCCAATGCCTACTATCACTATTGGTTCAAGCCCTGTTACACAGTAGTAATTTAAATAATCACAAAAGCCCTGGGCTAATTTTGGCACTGCTAAAGGATCATCAAAATGATACCGAACCTTATCGGGCAAATTAGGCTCAGGTTTATTGTTCCCTAGAATGTTTCCATTAAAGGACGTATAAAAAGTCATATATTTCTCCCGTCATCTTTTGAATAGTTGGTAATATTAGCTATAGTATTAGCCAAAATTTTCATTAATATTCTCTATATAAAAAAAGAAAATCATATAATACATAGTAGCCTAGGCTGAGGAGGTGCAATGAATTATATGAAACAAAAAAGCGTAATTTGGAAAATAGCAGTAACATACATGGGGGCAATAATAGGAGCAGGATTTGCCTCTGGACAGGAGCTACTCAGGTTTTTTGTGGTTTTTGGTCAGGGGGGAGCATATGGAGTTATACTTTCAGGAGTACTCTTTGCTTTGTTGGGGTGGTTAATAATAATATTTTGTGAGAAGAAAAATATATCTTCATATGAAGAATTAACCATATATTTATTTGGGAAAAGAATAGGCCAAATATTAGAGATAGCTATTACGCTGATGCTTTGGGTTGGATTAGTTGTTATGTTTGCAGGAAGTGGGGCTATCTTTGCTGAGCATCTGGGGCAGCCTACTACTTATGGAATTAGCTTAACTTTAATTATCGTATTAATTGCTTTATTTTTTAAAGGCAGTGGAGTAACAGCGATTAATAGTATTTTAATCCCAGGATTAACTATCTTAGCAGTTTATGTCAGTGTTACTGCGCTGCTAGGTATAAATCAGATAATGCCAGCCTATGAAAAACCAGAGTCACTCCTAGCCAATACCCACTGGACAGTAGCTAGTATGGTTTATGTGGCCTATAATATGGTTTTAGGGATAGTCATCCTAGCATCCTTGGATAGAGAGGGACAGGGTAGATATGCGGGAATAGGAGCCATTTTGGGAGGCCTGTTTCTAGGCTTAATTGGCTTAATCAAGGTTATGGCGTTACTAGATTACGGAGAACGCATATTTGAATACCAGATACCAATGCTCCATTTGGCAGAGCAGCAACTGTCGTGGATAAAACTGCCTTTTACATTTGCTTTGTGGAGTGCTATGGTAACAACAGCTGTTGCAAATGGGTATGGTTTAGCAAAGCGACTACAAAATCTGCCATTATTAAGTTATCATCGAGCTGTATTTTTAGTGACCCTAATAGGACTGCCGTTAACTAAGCTTAAGTTTAGTAGTCTAGTTGGTACTCTATACCCAGTTCTTGGATATATAGGGCTAATTATAGTAGGAATGATAATTTACAAAATAATAAGGCACATTTTGTGGCAGAGGTAGAAGGAAAACTCTAGTATAAGTAGAATACAATAGGTACATTTTATAGCATACACAAGGGAGGTGCTGAAGTGAACCGTTGGACAATCTCCAAGTTATTGCTGGTAACAGTTTTCATTACGATGCTATTCAGCGCTGGATGCATCAAAGGCTCTGACTCAAAAAATAAAGCAGTTGAAAACAATAGCTCTAGAGATGCGGTAATACAGGTCAAGGAAATAGTGGAGAAAAGTGATAGGCTTATTAATTATAAAGAGATTACTGAGGTAACTGTTTATTTTTTAACTAAAAATGACGATTATCTAGTCCCTTTAACTATTCCAGTTAACCCTACTGATAAGGCGGCTAAGGCGGCATTGCAAAGATTGATAATTGGTCCAAGTGATGAATTCTTAAAACCAGTAATTAATACTAGCACAAAGATAAAGGATTTATATTTAAAGGATGATATTGTTCACGTTGACTTTTCAAATCACTTTCTCAGCTTTCCTTCGGAGAATGCATCGGAAATGGCAGTGACTAGTGTATTAAAATCAATAGAGCCCTTTATAGATGGACGCAAGGTGCAGCTACTTGTAGAGGGCAATATCAAAGATTTACAATTGGGAGATTTTAATATAGGAGAGCCTTTAAGGCTACCTATACAGGAAGTTAACCAAGGGGAGAAACTGATTACTTTATACTACGTAGATCCTAATGGTATGTATCTAGTTCCTGTTACAAAAGTAGTGACAAACCCTGACCCGGTGACAACAGCTGTTCTAGAGCTGGTCAGGGGACCGGGAGAAAAAAGTGGTTTGATTCCTGCTTTATGGCCTGGGACAAGGTTATTAGGTGTTCAGGTTTTAGATAATTTAGCTAACGTTAACTTAAGTATTCAAGCACTAGGCTATGGTGGTGGCTCTGCTACAGAAAGCCTATTTGTTAAGTCAATCTTATTAACCATGACTGAGTTTACCCAGATAAATCAGGTGCAGCTTTTGTTTGAGGGGGAAAGGCTAGACTACTTACCAGAAGGAACAGAGGTAGGTAAGCCATTATCAAGACCTGAACATATTAATTTTAAAAACTAATCCTCAGAGCCTGTCTAGGAGCTAATTCTAGACAGGTTTTCTTTACATGTATGTTTGGAAATAATAGCTATAAAGGAAGGGCAGGTGTGGGAGATGGCAGAAGACAAAAGCCTATTTAGAAATATCCCATCGGTAGATGAAATTATAAACTGGGTGGAGCTACAAAGTCTGGAGGATAGAGAAATTATTGTGGCAGTCACAAGGGAGGTGCTGCAGCAATTAAGATGGGAGATAAGCCAAGGCATTTTAGACAGGGAAATTTTTTTGGCTAAGCCCAGTATTATCGAAAGAATTTTAAAGCAGCTAAATAACAGAAGTAAAACAAAGCTCTGTACAGTGATAAATGCTACAGGAGTAGTACTTCATACTAATTTAGGAAGAGCAATTATCTGCACCAAAGGAATAGAAGCTATTAAAGAGGTGGCAGAGAACTATTCAAATCTTGAGCTGGATTTGGAGACCGGAGAAAGGGGCTCTAGATATAGCCATCTAGAAGAATACCTATGCAGGCTAACTAAAGCAGAGGCGGCATTGGTAGTAAACAACAATGCCAGCGCAGTTTTACTTACTTTAGCTGAGCTAGGCCGAGGCAAAGAAGCTATAGTTTCCAGGGGTGAATTAGTAGAAATAGGTGGCTCCTTCCGAATTCCAGATGTTATGGTTCAAAGTGGAGTGAAGCTGGTAGAGGTTGGCACAACTAATAAAACCCATTTCCAAGATTATGAAAATGCAATTAATGAACATACCGGACTACTGTTAAAGGTTCATACCAGTAACTATAGAATCGTTGGCTTTACTAAAGAGGTATCTAGGGAAGAGCTGGTAGCCCTGGGTAGAAAAAATCAGCTACCAGTAGTGGAGGACTTGGGGAGTGGCTTTCTTGCAGATTTGCATAAATGGGGATTAACAGATGAGCCCCGGGTTCAGGAATGTGTGGCCAGCGGTGTAGACGTTGTGACCTTTAGCGGTGACAAGCTGCTAGGAGGACCGCAAGCAGGGATAATTGTTGGCAAAAGGGAATATATTCAACGCTTAAAAAAGCATCCACTGACTAGAGCCTTGCGTATTGATAAATTTACTGTAGCGGCGCTAGAGGCCACCCTAAAGGAGTACTTAGACAACAGAGAAATAGAAAACATTCCAACTCTAGCTATGCTAACTACCTCTAAAGAGGTGTTGGCTGAGAGAGCGGATAGATTATCTCAGGAGCTAAGAAGGGTTATGAAGGAAGAGGCGGAGGTAAGTCTCCTGGAGGGCAGCTCCATGGTAGGAGGGGGGGCCTTGCCAACCACCGATTTGCCAACAGTACTAATAGGTATTAGATATAATAATCTATCTAGCCAAAAGGCTGCAGAAATGCTGAGACAGGGGGATATTAAGATCATAACCCGGCAGCAAGAGGGGCAAGTGATCATTGATTTAAGAACTGTCTTTGAAAGACAGGAAAAACTGCTAGTGGCTAAGCTAGCTGAACTAGTAGAGGGAGCGAGGCCATGAGTCATGTAATAATCGGTACGGCAGGACATGTTGATCACGGTAAAACAACCTTGGTAAAGGCACTAACTGGGCAGGATACAGATCGGCTAAAGGAAGAAAAGGAAAGAGGCATATCTATTGAGCTTGGATTTGCATCCTATCAGATGAATAATGGTCAGAAGATTGGCTTAGTTGATGTCCCAGGTCATGAGAAATTTATTAAACAGATGCTGGCGGGAGTAGCAGGAATCGACCTGGTACTTCTGATTATTGCTGCTGATGAAGGGGTGATGCCACAAACCAGAGAGCACTTAGATATTATTTCATTGTTAAATCTGCAGCGAGGAATAGTAGTTGTTACAAAAGCTGACTTGGTGGAAGAAGAGTGGCTAATGCTAGTTCAGGATGAGATTAGCCAAACACTAGCGGGTACACCCTTGGCAAATGCACCCATCATAGCTGTGAGTGCTAAGACTAATCAGGGTATAGAGGAGCTAAAAGCCCTTATTTCTCAAGAGATAAAGGAAACATCTGGTAAAAATATTATGGGTAATGTCAGAATGCCAATCGATAGGGTTTTTTCGGTTATTGGCTTTGGGACAGTAGTGACTGGCACTATGTGGTCAGGAAGGATTAACGTGGGAGATAAGCTGGTGCTGTACCCTAAAGGAATAGAGTCCAAGGTGCGAAATCTTCAGGTTCACGGCGCAGCAGTGGATACTGCCTTTGCCGGACAAAGAGTAGCGGTAAACATGGGTAATATTAGCGTTGAAGACATTGGTAGAGGAGATGTATTAGCTGCTGAAGGTACCCTGGTTCCCTCATTTAGAATAGATGTTCAGCTAAAGCTTTTGGAGAGCTGGGAAAAAAAATTAGTTCATCGACAAAGAATTAGGGTTCATATTGGAACTGCAGAGGTATTAGGAAGAGTTTTTTTATTAGATAGGGAGGAGGTAGAGCCAGGGGAGATAGTTTTAGCTCAGCTAATATTAGACGAAGAGATTGTAGCCTTAAGGGGAGATAATTTTGTTATACGCTCCTATTCACCTATGTTTACTATAGGCGGTGGAATTGTTATAGATGGTACAGCTAAAAAGGAAAAGCGCTTTAAAAGTGAGGTTATCAAGAGGCTTAAAGTAAAGCTAGAGGGTACGCCAGAGGATCAAATTCTACAAGTTATTAGAGAGAATAAATTTATAGACAAAATTAAGCTCAGCAAGCTAACGGGAATTGACAATCAATTAGTTGATAAAAGCTTAGAGGAGCTAGAGCAGGCCAACAAGGTAAAATGCATATCCAAAGATGTGGGATTTCTGGCACTAGAAATTATTGTAAATTACGAGAAAAAAGCTTTCTCTCTTCTAGAAATTTATCATCAACAGCATCCCTTGAGATTTGGGATACCTAAGGAGGAGCTGCGAACAAGACTTGATGGGACCTTGACCCAAAAACAATATTCTGCCCTTCTAGATTATTGGCATAGTCTATCTATGCTGAGCCGCAACGGAGATAGAATAACTCTATGGAATTTTGCGCCTCAGCCCTCATCAAATGAACAGGAAACTATGGATAGGATATTGAAAGGCTTGCGCTCAGATCTATTTCAGCCCCCAACAAAGAAAGATTTGCTGGAACAGCTTAAAATAAGCGAAGATAAACTAGAGGAACTGCTTCAGTACCTGCAAAGCGAGGAAATAATTATTAAAGTAAATGAAGAGCTATATGTTTCAAGAGAAACTATCCAACAGCTCATCTCTATAATAACTAAAATATATAAAGAAAAAAGCGAAATTACTTTAGGGGAAGTTAGAGATGCTACCAAATCTTCTAGAAAATATATTCTCCCTTTACTAGAATATCTGGATTTGCAAAAAACTACCAAGAGGATTGGAGATAAAAGAGTGCTGTACTCTTAAGCCTTAATAATCCTATAGATTATCAAAAGAATGCCCAGAGCCTGTATTATTACAGGCTCTTTTTTTAATTTCAGATGGAGAACAGGTTATTGACACCTTTAAAAATTAAATATATAATAAATGACAAGGCTTTAAGTTTAATATATAACAGTGTGGTACATACTATAAGTTTATGGCTTAGGCCAGCCAGGTATAGGGTAGCTACTGAAGTATATTAAATTTAAAAGTAAATTGACAATGATTAAATTTGGGGGGAATAATTGTGAAAAGAAAAACAGCTGTTTTAATTGCACTAATGCTAGTGTTCAGCTTAGTGCTAACTGCCTGTGGTGGCGGCGGGGGCAACGCAGGTGGCGGAGCAAATGCTCCTAAGGAAGTTACTGAAATCAAAATTGGAGGTATTTTTCCTCTAAGTGGTCCTATTGCAACTTTCGGCCAATCTTCTAGAGAAGGTATTGAACTGGCCTTCGAAGAAATCAATGCAAAGGGTGGAGTTCTTGGAAAGCAGTTAAGGTTCATTGTTGAGGACAACAAAAGTGTGCAGGCTGAATCAGCTACTGCAGCTCAAAAGCTTATCAATCAAGATGGTGTAGTTGCTATCTTAGGGCCAGTTGCTAGCTCAAACTCTTTGGCAGCAGCACCAATTGCTCAAGATGCAAGAATTCCATTATTAACACCTACATCTACAAATCCTGCTGTTACACAGGTTGGAGATTTCATCTTTAGAGCAGCCTTTATTGACCCATTCCAGGGTGCGGTAATGGCAAACTTTGCAACAAAAAATCTTGAGGCAAAAAGAGCTGCTATCTTAACTGACGCTGGTAGTGACTACTCTAAAGGTTTGGCAGATGTATTTAGAGCTGTGTTTACTGAAAACGGCGGAGAAATAGTTGCTGAAGAATTCTTTATGACAGGCGACACTGATTTTAACTCTATCCTAACAATTGTTAAAAACCAAAATCCAGACGTAGTATTTGTACCTGCTTACTACGATACAGTAGGTTTAATTCTTGACCAAGCTAAAAACAATGTTGGTTTCTCTCGAGATGTGATATTCCTTGGAGCAGACGGTTGGGACTCTCCAGTATTATTTGAGCTGGCTGGCGATGCTGCTGACGGATTCTTCTTCAGCAATCATTACTCACCTGATGTGGACAGCCCAGAAGTAAGAGCATTCCTAGATGCTTATCGTGCAAAATTCAATGGCAAAACTCCAGATGCTTTGGCAGCTTTAGCTTATGATGCAGCATATATGTTAGCTGCAGCTATTGAAAAAGCAGGTAGCATTGACCCAGTAGCTATTAGAGATGCTCTTGCAGTAGTGGAAATCACAGGTGTAAGTGGTACAATTAGGCTAAACGAGAACAGAGATCCGGTTAAGAGTGCTGTTATAATCAAGATTGAGGATCAAACTCCAAGATACTTTACAACAGTAAATCCTTAAGGTTTGACTTAAGCTGGTATAACATTTTTTTAATAAAAAAGTATTGAGAGGGGTAATTTTACCCCTCTTTCCTGCTGTAATCCCTCAAATTATAGTAACATTTACCATAAAAATATTAATAGACGTGGATAGCACTCACATAAGCAGTGGTTACACATGATTTTAAGGGGAGTGAAACAATGGAAGAAATATTGCAACAAATGATAAATGGAATATCTTTGGGAAGCGTTTACGCACTTATAGCATTAGGTTATACAATGGTTTATGGTATTATTAAATTAATAAATTTTGCCCATGGTGAAATTTACATGCTTGGAGCAGTGACAGGTTATTTTGCTATCACAGCTCTAGGACTACCCTTTTTCTTAGCTTTAATATTTGCCATGGTAGTTTGTGCTACCCTTGGGGTAGTTATGGAACGCATAGCCTATAAGCCACTGAGAAATGCACATCGGATAGCTGCACTTATGACCGCAGTAGGGCTTTCTTTATTCTATCAAAACATTACTATCTACCAAATTGGTGCTCAGGCAAAAGCTTTTCCCCGATTACCAGTTGTTAATTTTGACTTTCTAGGGGTTAATGTAAGTAATAGACAGCTCCTAATCTTAGGCACAGCTATTGTTTTGATGGTATTGCTGCACTTTATAGTACAGAAAACAAAAATGGGTAAAGCAATGCGGGCTGTATCCTTTGACAGAGATGCGGCTCGGCTGATGGGAATTAATGTGGATAATACTATCTCCTTTACCTTTGCCATAGGCTCTGCTTTAGCTGCAGCAGCAGGAGTTTTAGTTGGACAGCTTTATGGAACAGTACATCCTATGATGGGGCTACTACCAGGGTTAAAAGCCTTCGTGGCAGCAGTATTAGGAGGTATAGGAATAATCCCCGGAGCAATGCTTGGTGGCCTAATTTTAGGGCTGGCTGAGACGGGGGTAAGTGCTATAGGATACTCAACCTATCGAGATGCGGTGGCTTTTGCTATATTGATCATTATCCTAATATTTAAGCCTACTGGAATTCTTGGTAAAAATGTTAAGGAAAAGGTGTAGGTGACAGCTATGAGAAAACTAATTATTGTAGGCTTAGCCATCGCTTTTGGTTTGGGAATACAAATGTTGATCTGGAATGGAACTATTAATGCATATTACGCTCAAGTATTATCTATGATGAGTATCTTTATAATTTTGGCAACTAGCCTAAATTTAATTAATGGTATAACAGGGCAGTTTTCTTTGGGACATGCAGGCTTCGCCGCGGTAGGGGGATATTTCTCTGCCATTATCACTACTAGATTATCTCTAGGCTTGCCTGATGGTCTTACATTTTTCTTGTCGCTGCTAGTAGGTGGACTAGTGGCAGCTTTTGTAGGGTTTTTAATTGGCTTACCTACCTTGCGATTGCGGGGAGACTATTTAGCCATTGCTACCTTGGGCTTTGGAGAAATTATTAGAGTAATTTTTTTAAATTGGAGATATACCGGTGGAGCGTCGGGAATGTGGGGCATTCCTGGATACACCAATTTCCTATGGGCTTATTTAGGAGCTGTAGCCACCGTCCTATTTATAGTAAATTTTATGAGTAGCTCCCATGGACGAGCTTGCTTGTCTATTCGAGAGGATGAAATTGCCGCAGAAACCATGGGGATAGATACAACCAAATATAAAATCATGGCCTTTACCTTTGGCGCTTTTTTTGCTGGAGTTGCCGGCGGTTTCTTTGCCCACCTAATTCGTCTTTTGCATCCCCAGTCCTTTACCTTCATGTTCTCTGTTGAGATATTGCTAATGGTTGTATTGGGGGGACTAGGTAGTATTACCGGATCTATCGCGGCCGCTATACTGTTAACTGCACTTTCAGAGGCTCTTAGACCTTTTGCTGAGCTGCGCATGGTAATTTACGCACTGATGT
>CAYVRD010000083.1:0-10778 GCA_964454195.1 uncultured Clostridia bacterium | reverse complement strand
GTTTAAAATTATTTTACCCTCTTTATTAATTTTTATATGCATATTTTCTACCGCTCACAGCTATTTTATGATTCCCAGTCAGCAACGTATTACTGTAGGTCATCAGCTCTATTATCAAGTTCCGCTACCTGAAAAAATTCTATCTAATATATCCATACACTTAAAAGAATCCTCTAATACAGCTGTTCAGCTAAAAGATCAGCTTAACAATGAAAGGTTCGACTTGTTATCAGGCACACCTGTATTGACTGATCCAGGTACTATGCAGCTCCAGTTTAGACTCTTTGATCGAATTCCAATTAAAAACATATCTGTTGATGTGCTTCCCGAGAGAAAAGTCTTTCCCGGTGGACAATCTGTAGGTGTTCTTTTACAGTCTAAAGGAGTTTTAGTGGTAGGATATTCACCAATATTTTCAGGCGCTAAAATGAGCTTTCCAGCAAAGGAAGCAGGTATTAAAGAAGGAGATTTTATTCTGCAAATAAATGGTCAGCAGGTTACCTCTGATAGGGAAATAGCCCAACTGATTGACCAGTACGGACAATCAGGAAATCCACTAACCTTTTTGACAAGGCAAGGTAGTGTAGAAAAGGAAGTAAAACTACATCCGGTGTACTGTGAAGATACAAGACGTTACCGGGTAGGTTTATTTGTTAGAGATACAACTGCTGGAGTAGGTACAATGTCATTCTATGATCCAGAGAGTGGAATTTATGGTGCTTTAGGACATGTAATTACTGATGGTGAGACAAATAACCCACTAGAAATTAGTAGAGGTAAAATTGTGTCAGCAGCTATTAAAGGTATTGAGATAGGTCGGAGAGGACAACCAGGAGAAAAAATAGGACTGTTCAATAATCATGGCAGTATCGTAGGAACTATTGAGAGAAATACCGAATTTGGAATCTATGGAAGACTTAACAAGCCTCTCGGTAATTCACTATACCCAGAACCTATACCCGTAGCCCTGTCAAGTCAAATAAAGCCTGGAGCTGCAAAGATGCTGACAGTAGTAGCTGATGAACGCATAGAAGCCTTTGATATAGAAATAGAGCGAGTATTTAATCAGCGTAAAGCAAGCAGTAAAGGAATGATTATCCGTATAACCGATCAGCGGCTTATTGACATATCTGGTGGTATAGTACAAGGCATGAGTGGGTCACCAATAATTCAGGATGGCAAGCTAGTTGGAGCAGTAACCCACGTGTTTGTAAACGATCCTACCCGAGGCTATGGCATTCTAGCAGAGTGGATGCTTGAGGAAGCAGAAGAGATAAATAATAAAATCAGCTCTAAAGCTGGTCATTTTATGACCAGCTTTTCTACTTTTTGTCGAAATATAATATAATTTCTAAAATATAGGTAGATACAATCGCAACAACAGAAATAATTGGTTATTATGACGTTGCTGCAGGATTAAAAAAAGCAATGTCGAAGTGGTAGAATATGTGAATAATTAGGAGGGATTTAGTACAATGGTAGAGAAAATTAAAGTACTTATAGCAGATGATAATTTAGAATTCTGCAACATTCTTCAAGATTACTTAAGCGACCAGCCTGAGTTTGATGTGGTATCAGTAGCTCACAATGGGGTAGAGGCTTTGAAACATATTGAAGATTACTCACCTGATGTGGTAGTTTTAGATATAATAATGCCATATCTAGATGGAATTGGTGTTTTAGAAAAGTTAACTCAGGAGGATAATGCTCCGCAGATTGTAGTGTTAACCACTTTAGGCCAGGAATCTATGACGAAGAGAGCAGTGGAGCTTGGTGCAGCCTACTACATATTAAAGCCCTTTGACCTAGAAGTTCTAAATACTAGAATAAAGCAATTATTTGAAAGTGCACCTGCTGTGTCTAGGTCTAGAAATCATCATAATTCCAATAGTGGCATGTCTGCAATTAAACCAAAGAATCTAAACGTAGAAGTAACAAATGTTATTCACCAAATGGGTGTACCTGCCCATGTTAAAGGCTATCAATATCTTAGAGATGCCATCCTATTAGTTATTGAAGATGTTAGTCTGCTAGGGGCGGTTACTAAGGAGCTATATCCCTTGATTGCAGAAAAATATGAAACAACTCCCAGTAGGGTGGAGAGAGCAATTCGTCATGCTATAGAGCTTTCCTGGGACAGAGGAAACGTGGAAATGATGAACAAGTTTTTTGGTTATACCATCAACATACAAAGGGGAAAACCGACCAATTCGGAATTTATCGCCATGGTTGCTGATAAGCTGCGCATGGGAACAAAAATTGTCAGTTAAAATAGCAAAATAGAAATCAAATATAGTAAAAAAATTAAAAAAACTGGGAAAAGTCGATTGATACTTTTCCCAGTTTTTTTTTGTTAATATTAAAGCATACTACTTTTATACTAACAAAAACTAATGATCGGAGTGATTCCCATGCCTAAAATTATTCGGGGAGTTGCCCGCATAGATAAAAAAACAAAAGACTTAGTTAAGAGGCTACAGCCGGAAGATGTAGCTGTAATTAATCACGAAAACATAGATGAGATAGCAGCCCAAGCATTGTTGGCAAAAAGAGTAAAAGCTGTTATTAACGCAAACAAGTCTATCGATGGCAAGTATCCTAATATGGGCCCCATGCTATTAGTAGAAGGTGGAATTCCTCTCTACGACAATTGTGGGGACAACATTTTCTCAGCTATTAATGAAGGTGATGAAGTTATTATTTTAGGAGACCTAATATATATCAACAATAAATTAGTGGCTATTGCAGAACAGCTATGCAAGGAAAAAATTATTTTTAGAATCCAAGAAACTAAGGATAATCTAGGTCAGCAATTGAGTTCATTTGTGCAAAATACATTAGAATACGCTTGGAAAGAGCAGAATATGATCATCTCAAATCTTAATTTTCCTCAGACGGTTCCAATAAAGGGCAAGCACGTATTAATAGTGGTGCGGGGAAAAGATTATCAGCGTGATTTAAAAACTATAGACTCCTATATTAAAGAGATTAAGCCGATAATTATTGCTGTAGATGGGGCAGCCGATGATATTGTCAAAGCAGGATATAAGCCCCATATTATTATTGGAGATATGGATAGTGTATCTGATAACGCATTAAACTCTGGAAGTCATATTATTGTACATGCCTATAGCGACGGAGTTGCTCCAGGGATGACCAGACTAAATTCCTTAGGTATAAAAGGAGATGTGCTACCAGCTCCGGGAACTAGTGAGGACGTGGCTATGCTATTAGCCTATGAAAAAGGTGCTGAGCTAATAGTAGCCTTAGGAACCCATTCAAATATGATTGATTTTCTAGAGAAAGGCAGACAGGGCATGGCCAGTACTTTTTTAGTACGCCTAAAGGTAGGCTCTATATTGGTGGATGCCAAAGGTGTTAGTAAGCTTTATAGTCATCAGGTTAAGTTTAAATACTTGGCAGAAATAGTAGCTGCAGCTTTGATTCCTCTAACAATAATCTCATTTATTTCACCCTACACATATCAGTTTTTTAGACTGCTGATGTTAAAGATGCAGCTTTATATAAACTTCTAATAGGAGGTGAGCTTATGAAGGTCTCGGTCCTTATTCCCGCTTACAATGAAGCTAATTGTATTGAAAAAACGGTAGTAGCAGTGAGGAGTAGCGGAAAGGTAAACCAAATAATAGTTGTAGATGATGGCTCAACAGATCTAACCTCTGAAAACGCCCGTAAGGCTGGTGCCCAGGTGCTTACCTTACAAGAAAATCGAGGTAAAGGGGCTGCTTTAAATCAGGGAGCTAAGCTGATTGAAGGAGATATCATATGTCTGCTAGATGGAGACCTGAGGGAGAGTGGGGAAGAGATAGAAAAGCTGCTAGAGCCAATACAAGCTGGAAGAGCCCATATAACTGTAGGAAAATTTCCCCAGAGAAAAACAAAAGCAGGCTTTGGGTTGGTAAAAGGCTTAGCTAGGCTGGGTATTAGAATATACACTGGAAAAGTGATGATAGAACCCTTGTCAGGACAACGAGCCTTCACAAAAGAGGCCTTTAAAGAAATTTTACCTTTTGCAGACGGATACGGAGTTGAGGTACTTATTACTATTAAAGCATTGAGGAAAAACTTTATACTAGAAGAAGTAGATACAAACATGAGCCATAATTACACTGGTAGATCATTCAGCGGGTTCCTACATCGAGGCAGGCAATTTTGCCATGTGGCCCAAGCTCTGCTAAAAGCCAGGAGGAGTCTCATATGACACCGGAAAACCCCTTCATTTTAGTAGTATTAGGGTATTTTTTTACTGCTATATTGTCAAAACCTCTTTTATATTTCCTAAAAAATAATCACAGCACAGGGGAAAATTATTTAGGAGAAAAAATTCCTACGGGAGGAGGACTAGTATTTTTATGGGGAACATTTGTAACCTTTATTGGGGCAAAGCTAATCTGGGGCTCTCTGCCTAATGCCGCCCTTTATCTACTGATAGGATTGCTGGCAATTAGCTTTTTAGGACTCTTAGACGATTTGCTGGGAAATAGACAGCACTAGGGACTTAAAGGGCATATGAGAGCATTGACTAAAGGCCAGTTGACAACTGGAGGCTTAAAGGCATTAGGAGGAGGCCTGATAGGGCTATTTTTAGCTCTTTCATTTTCCAACAATATATACCAGTTGATTCTAAACACTGGCTTAATTGCCTTATCAATAAACTTTATCAATTTATTAGACTTAAGACCCGGTAGGGGAATAAAAGGATTCTTTATTGTATTTTCAGTATTGATGCTTGTGGCCAACCTAAATAGCCTTCTGTGGATTTTTCCATTAGTAGGAGCAGTTTTAGCCTATGCGCGCTACGACTTTTCTGCTCAAGCCATGATGGGAGACACGGGCAGCAATGCTTTAGGCTTAGCTCTGGGCATTTCCATGATGTGGGGGTTAGGTGGTGGAGAAAAACTAATAGGACTGGGTGTCTTAGTGCTAATTCATCTATATGCAGAATACTATTCTATAAATCAACTTATTGAGAGTAAGTCTTTTCTGAAAAGATTAGATTTGCTTGGTAGGTAGGTGTCTATAATAATGAAAATTAACTTGGAGATAGGTGAAGTTATAGAAATTATAGATAAAACAACCGAATTGACCGAGCTACTGGTCCAGTATTTAGATGGCAAGAAAGGAAAAGCTATCTCTTATCACCAGTTTGCAAGGGAACTAAATGCGGGGGATCAAGTGCTGTGCAATAAGACTGCCACTGATTTAAAGCTAGGCACTGGTGGAATTGACTTTGTTATAACTAATCTTTCCAACCCTCAGCTTAGCAAAGATAATCCAGGACATATTATGAAACTGCGCTATACACCACTTCAGTTTGCTATAGAAAGCGTAGAAGAAGCAGTTACTCCTTTCCATCAGCTTTTTAATGAAGAAGCTCAGCTAGATAGAATGCCTGTTATTATTGGCTCCCTCCACAGCATACTAGCTCCTACAGTCTTGGGAATAAAATATGCCAACAGCAAGCTGAAAATAGCTTATATAATGTCTGAAGGAGGATGCTTGCCCCTTCAGCTAAGCAAAAATGTTGCTAAGCTAAAAAAAGAAAAATTGCTGGAGGCTACTATAACTTTTGGCCACACTTTTGGAGGAGACTACGAAGCTGTCAATATCTATTCGGCACTTTTAACAGCTAAACACTGTGTTAAAGCTGATATAGCTATAGTAGCTATGGGGCCAGGAATAGTTGGCACTGGAACCCTCTGGGGCAATACGGGATTAGAGCAAGGTACAATTGCTAATAACGTTACCACATTAGGGGGTAGACCCCTATTAGTGCCAAGGATCTCTTTTAATGATACGCGAAAGCGCCATTGGGGTTTTAGTCATCACACTATAACAGTTTTAAAAAGAATCTGCCAGTCTAATATGAGAGTTGCCTTACCTATTCTAGAGGATGACATTACTGATGAGCTGCTTAAGCAGCTCCTGGAAAACCAGCTTGCGGACAAACACCAGTACATTCTGGCAGATGGCTCGTGGGTTTTTGAAGAAAGTGAAAAATATAGAATAGAATTAAAAACAATGGGTAGAGGCTACCAGCAGGAAGCCCCATTCTTTGCAGCTGGAGGAGCAGCTGGAGTTATTGCTGCTGGCATGCTAGGAAATTAATTAGGCTCAAGGTCAGTGCAGTTGGTTTAATAGAAAATCTGCCAGGGTTTGCTCCTTAGGCAGGCTATTTAAATAATTCATTAGCTCATGTACCTTTCCCTTAAAACATAAGCCTTTTTGCCAAATCATTATTTCCATGCAGGATTCTCCTTTCCAAAGGGGAATATTTTTTTATGCAAACATATCTCAGCTCTGTACATGATATGCTTGTCTTATCTAAAATATGCAACAAAATAAGGAGTGAAAAAATGCAAGAAAAGGATCTATATGAAAAAGAATTGAGCAGTGAACAAGTATTTAACGGCAAAATAATAAAAGTTAAAGTGGATCAGGTTGGTCTTTCTAACGGCAAGACCAGCTTTCGCGAAGTAGTAAATCACCCTGGAGCAGTAGCTGTAGTTCCAATAACTAATATGGGCAATGTGGTTTTGGTAAGTCAATTTCGCTATCCCTTTAAAAAGATAGTCTTAGAAATACCTGCAGGCAAGCTAGACCTTAATGAAAAGCCCGAGGTTTGTGCAGCTAGAGAGCTTAAGGAGGAAACAGGATATCAGTCAAAAAGCATGGAAAAAATAACCCAGTGCCTTACCTCTCCAGGCTTTAGTGATGAAGTGGTGCATATTTTCGTGGCTAGAGATTTGGAGCAAAAGGGACAAAGCTTAGATGAAGACGAGTTTTTGCTAGTACATGAGATACCCTTAGATGCAGCGGTGGAGAAGATATTTACAGGGGAAATTATAGATGCCAAAACCATTCTTGGCATACTGGCTGTAAAGCATTTGTTAAAGTAGCTGTCCTAAACCTGCTGTTGCTCTAATAAGATACTATAACCAGATAAATCTGGAATAGTACAGCTCAGGAGGTTTATATGGAGAGGCTTAAAGTGCTTTGGACGCAAGATGCCAGTGGAGCGGTAGTGTGTGCGCGAAAGGGTTATATTACAGTAATTGTTGATGTAATTGATATGAGCACATCTGTAGAAGCACTCAATAGTCAAGGGGCTGTGGCAATTTTAGGTGTCAGTCCAAGAACCCATCGTTGTCCTGTAGCAGTTAATCCATTAAAAGTAATTCGAGCCGCTATTAGTAAAGCAAAAGAATACAATACTGAGATCGTCATTGTATCTGAGCCCAGGATAGGGTCAGAGCAAGATAGAATAGATAAAGCTAGAGTAGTATTGCAAGAAATAGAGAGAAATAAAGTATCTGTATCAGCAATTGTTCCCAATTTAGGAGCAGAAATTATTAAGCTGACCAATTGCTCTGGCAAAGTAGTTTTAGCAGTGACAGCTACTGGAGGGACAGCCTTTGATGCAGCCTACAATGTTTTAGGTGATCAAAGGGTGGAGACTGCTACGGTAGCTAGAATTATGGGGTTATCAGGTGAACAGGTTATTAATCAATGCCTAGACCGGATTGTTAGAAAAGCAATTTTTTATAAGACCGGAATTGGCTTTGTGGCTGCCAGCGGCAACTCGGTAGAGGATATTTTAGCTGCCAGATATTTAACAGCCCGACTTACTTATTAAGAAAAGGAATGACATAAAAGGCTTATCCCAGCATAGAATTAATCATTAAGAATTAATTTTTCTAAGGGGGAAGCTAAGTGGTAGCTAGGCTAAAAAGAAATCTGTTTGAGTATCTGCGCGATAATTTCTTTCTATACTTAATAGTATTTGCTTTTTTTACCATAGGCACCGCATTAGGAGCTATGCTGGTAAAGCCTTTTACAATGGGCCAACAGGTCGAACTATTAGCTTACATTGATAGCTTTATAAATTCTTTATTAAATAGGGAAATAAGCTCTGCTGGAATGTTTAAGCAAGCCCTATTTAATAACGTCAAGCTAGTATTCTTTATCTGGTTTTTGGGATTGACAGTCATAGGAGTGCCTGTTATTGTAGGACTTTTATTTGCCCGGGGTTTTATTTTGGGCTTTACAGTGGCTTTTTTAGTACAGGAGAAGGGTGTACAAGGTATAACCATATCCCTGCTATCAGTCTTGCCCCCCAATATGATATTGCTGCCCGCATTAATAATAGGAGGCGTATCGGCTATTTCTTTTTCCTTGTTGCTTATACGAGGTAGCTTAAAGAGCTCTTTTATTAAGCTAATGCAGCAATTTATTTCCTACTCAATGCTTATGATAGTGGTAGCTATTTTAGCAGTGATTGCTGCACTGATAGAAGCCTATGTAGCACCAGAGATATTAAAATTAATTGCAGTCTATGGATAAAATTTCTTGTAAGAAAGGATTTAGAAAAAAAACTTCGAATAAGGATAATATCACCTGGTCAAGGGAGGTGCCCTTATTGGATGCGGTAAAGAATTTCATCAATTTTTTAACGGTAGAAAGAGGCTTAGCAGATAATACCCTAATTGCATATGAAAGCGATTTAAAGGATTTACAGGAATTTTTAAAAAAGTCTTCACTACCAGCTATTGATAAATTAGAATACGATCATATTATGTCCTACTTATACCGCTTAAAAAAACAAGGATTAGCTACTAGCAGCCTAGCTCGCAAAGTGGCCACTATTAAATCCTTTTATAAATTTTTGTTAGTAGAGGGGCAAATAAATAATAATCCAGTTAGCTACCTTGAGTCACCTAAGTTAGGTAAGCGCTTACCAGAGGTTATAACCTATGATGAAGTGGACAAGCTGTTAGCCCAACCTAGTGGCATTAAGCCAGCAGATTTACGGGATAAGAGCATTTTAGAACTGTTCTATGCTACTGGAATGAGAGTATCCGAGCTTATAGGTCTGAATATGGGAGACGTAAACCTAGAGCATGGCTTTATCAGGTGCTTTGGCAAGGGTAGCAAAGAGCGGATAATCCCTTTAGGGAAAAAAGCTAATAGTGCTATTACTGCATATTTACATAAAGGCCGAGTTAAACTAACTAAAAATTCTAGCGAACAATCCCTATTTTTAAATAGCAGGGGGAAACGTTTAACTCGACAAGGAATATGGAAAATTATTAAACATTACACTAGACAGGCTGGCATAGATAAGCACTTGACTCCCCATACCCTAAGACATTCTTTTGCCACCCACCTGTTGGAAAATGGAGCAGACTTGCGTTCAGTACAAGAACTGCTTGGACATGTGGATATAACTACTACAGAAATATATACCCATATAACAGAGCAAAGAGTAAAAAGTGTTTATAACAGTGCCCATCCCCGAGCTAGGATAGCTACAAAGGAGGAAAAGAATGGCTAGAGTCTTATTATTAGTATTAGATAGTCTGGGAGTTGGTGCATTACCAGATGCGGCCAACTACGGAGATGAAGGGAGTAATACGCTAGGAAATATAGCAAGGGCAATTGGGGGTATCAGCTTACCTAATTTAGAAAAAATGGGTCTAGGAAAAATTATTCCCGTCCTAGGCATCAGTGAAAAAGTAATTGCTGACGCTAACTATGGTAAGATGGCAGAAAAATCTGCTGGAAAAGACACGACTACTGGGCACTGGGAATTGGCAGGCCTCATCATAAATCAACCTTTTCCCACTTATCCCAATGGTTTTCCAAAAGATGTAATTGAAAAATTCGAAGGGGCGATTGGCAGAAAAACCTTGGGGAATGTAGTAGCATCAGGCACTGCTATCATAGAGGAGCTAGGCGAAGAACACGTGACTACCGGATATCCTATCATCTATACCTCTGCTGATAGTGTTTTTCAAATTGCTGCCCATGAAGAGATAATTCCCTTAGAGCAGCTTTATCAAATGTGCCATATTGCCAGAGAGCAATTAACCGGTGAACATGCTGTTGGTCGGGTTATAGCAAGGCCTTTTATAGGTCAGCCTGGTAGATTTACAAGAACAGAAAATAGAAGAGACTATTCTCTGCTACCCATAGGCAAGACAGCTTTAGATAGAGTGGTAGAATCAGGCCTGCAGGTAATTGCAGTAGGAAAGGTAGATGATATTTTTGCTGGACAAGGTATTACTAGAACAGTAAAAGCCAAGAATAACGAGGAAAATATCCAGCAGATTATCAGCTTGCTCCAGGAGGACACCAAAGGCTTAATATTTACAAACCTAGTGGATTTTGATATGCTATTTGGCCATCGCAATGACCCACAGGGCTATGCCAACGCATTAAAGGAGTTTGATGGACGATTACCGGAAATCCTGCAACAGTTGAAGGATGATGATTTGTTGATAATAACAGCTGACCATGGTACTGATCCTACTACCCCATCTACTGATCATTCTAGAGAATATGTGCCGGTATTAGTTTACGGTAATAGTATCGAAGGCAATCAGAATTTAGGAACCAGAGAAACCTTTGCTGATGTGGCGCAAACTATAAGTGATTACTTGAGGCTACCAGCAATGGAAAATGGTACATCGCTTTTAAAAGGGGGATATTAGAGATATGATTGAAAATATTTACGAAAGTGCAGAATTTATTAACAGGAAAACTGGTAATAAAAAACCTGAAATAGGTCTTATTCTTGGCTCTGGGTTAGGGGTTTTGGCTGAGGAAATTCAAAACCCAATCATCATTCCCTATCAAGAAATACCTCATTTTCTTGTTTCCACCGTGGAAGGTCACATGGGACAATTGGTGATAGGCGAGCTGGGGGGCAAAACTGTTGTTGCTATGCAGGGTCGTTTTCACTTTTATGAGGGCTA
>CAYVRD010000082.1:0-10877 GCA_964454195.1 uncultured Clostridia bacterium | reverse complement strand
TTTCGGCTTATAATATTTTTTGGACAATTAGCGACAACTATATTGACAAACACCGTGTAGACTCCAAGTCAATAAGCATGGGTATAGGTGTTCAAGTTTTAGAAACGGCCAAGCTGATTCAGCAGGGACTTAGCGCTACAGAGATAGTTTCTCGAATAGAAAAAATGAGAAAAAATGTGGAGGCAATCTTTACTCTTGATACTCTAGAATATCTTCATAAGGGAGGACGAATCGGCAAGGTATCTAGTATTATGGGGTCTCTACTAAACATAAAGCCAATCATCAAAGTAGAGGATGGGATTTATGTTCCTTATGCTAAAGTTCGCAGTCAGAAAAATGCTATAGAGAAAATAATTTCTGTTTATGCAGAAATGGCAAAGAAACGCAAGGTGATTAGCTTTGGAGTAGCTCATGGAGCTAATTTACCTGCGGCAACTAAAGTATCTGAGGGATTAGAGGAGGCTTTTGGGATTAAGCCTAGTATTTTAACTCAAGTTGGACCAGTAATAGGTGTTCATACCGGCCCGGGAGCTTTGGGAGTTGCCGCTTTATTTGAATAAACATAGCAAGGCCTGGATATAGTCCAGGCTTTTTTTCATTAAAGTTAGTATTGATTAGCTTGCTATGGCATATTATTTAATACTAACAATAATGGAGTAGGTGGCTTATGTTTAAAATAGTAGTATTGCGTCGTAAAACTGCAATTGCTATTTGCCTAATTACCGCACTAGTTTTAGGGATTATAGTCAAAGCAAATTATTTAAGTCCCGTTTTTAATATTAATGAAACCATACCCACGGTGGTGATAGACCCGGGACATGGTGGTAGAGATAAAGGAGCTTCAAGAGGTAATCTGATAGAGAAGGATATAAACCTAGAGATAGCTTTAGAATTAGCAGACTTTCTTGTTAATAATGGAATTATTATCTCCTTAACAAGAGATGTGGATATGAGCCTTTGTGGTGATACCTTAGTAAAAAGACATTTATCAGATCTAAAGAATCGGTCTAAGCTGTTAAATCAGGGGAAAATAGCAGTTAGTATTCATGTAAATGCAGGTGGAAGCAACAAAAAGGGTGCATCTATATACTACCCAGACGGATGTCGGGATTCAAAGCTTTTAGGGGAATTAGTTTTAAAAGAGTTAGCTCAAGTCCAAGAGCTAGAATACGATTTTGTAGTACCTAGAAATAATTTGTTTATTCTCAAGCATGCTCAAGTGCCCACTATTTTAATTGAGGTAGGGTTTATATCTAATATGGAAGATAGAAAAAAGCTAACAGATGAAGTGTGGAAAAAGAAAATGGGTCAAGCAATTGGAAAAGGACTGTTAAATTTCATAACCAATCCTTTGCAGGATAATAACTAGAAAATGTAGAATTATAAAAATAAGCAGTATTCTATAATTAGATTATCTTAGCAAGCAGGTGACTTAGTGACTTGGACAATAGTAGTATATCTATTTCTAATATTTTTCTATAGATTAGGACATTTTTATGCGATAATAGTAGCAAAGAATCTCTACAAGCCTCATCACTTAAGTGATAAAGGTCTAGCCATGGTGTGGATACCCCTCTTTTTAGTATTAATTGGTGCACCCTATGATTATTATTATTTAAAACAAGAGCCAGGTCTTTTTTTAAATTTGATGGGAGCTAGCTTGATAATTATTGCCAGTCTAATTAGAGCAAAAGGATTAACAGACAGTAGCTTGGAATATAAATATTTTGTTGACAAACAAGAGCAGCATCAGCTAATAACTAGAGGGATTTATAGCTATGTCAGATATCCACTTTATTTAGCAAATATTTTATTGATGATTGGCTGCACTATTTATCTTAAAAGCGTAATGGCGGCAGCCTTCAGTCTAATAGGTATAATTGGCATTATTATTAAAATATCTTTAGAGGATAAATTATTAGCTGAGAAAAATAGTGGGTTTCATCAGTATAGTGCTAAAACTGCTAAATTAATACCTGGCTTATACTAAGCTGAATAATCCAAGATTTATTAGCCAAAAATATAGCCAGCTTAAATTTGGCAAAAAAAACTGAAAGGGTGTGGGGAAATGACTGATAACAATGTGGGTAAGATGTGCAAACAATGTGGAGCATCCCTTATATTGAATTGTCCTGTAAAAGATGAGCCTTTCTGTGAAAAGAAGAAAGCAGCTGTTTGTCCAAGCTGTCAACATGTTGAATACGATCGCGACGAGCCAATTTGCAACTATGATGCAGATGATAAGCAAAAGTAGTTTAAAAAGAGTGCCTTAAAGGCACTTTTTACTTTATTATATTTATTGTCATTATTTTAAAATTCACCTATTTATTAATATTGCCTTTAATATAACTTTAGCAATAATGCTTGTAAAGTTATATTCATGTGTATATATTTAATTCATACTAATTATAGGAGGTAAATAGAAAAGTGGAAATATTTGATCAAATTGCCAAGTTGCAAATGCTCAATCAGTTCTGGCTTACTTTACTAATGGTTATTTCTATGGTATTGATTTCCCGGACAGTTGTAGCAGGAACGCGATATTCTCCTATCTTGATTATTGTTATCTTTGGACTAGGAATGGGTTATGTATTAGTTGCAAGTGGGGTGGCAACACCAGGCTTGACAGAATTTCCGGTTATAGATTTACTAAGTAAAGTGACCCTAGTGGCACTGACTGTTTCTTTCTTTGTTGGTGGACAAGAGCTTAGGAAGATAATAGGTAAAATTGATTCAGAGCATGATGACATGGTAATTCCCGCTACTAATGAAGTAGTCCTAGGTACTAATAACACTCAGCTTTTCTATATAGTTAGAACATTTTTCTTATTATTGGGAATTGAAGGAGTTAATCGGATAATCTTAGGTACAGGAGCTACAGATGCTTTAGGAAAATATTATATTCTTATTGCCTATATTGGCATTGTAGGTGCAATCATACTAATTGATCCTAAGGCCACTGTACGAGATAAGCGGCTATATATCAGAAAAGGTATTTATGAAATGATTGCTATTTTAGTAGTAGTGTACATCTCTTTTCATGTAGCTCAAAGCGTAAGACCTATTATTGCATTGCCTCAAATATTTTTTGCCATGGTGCTATCAGCATCTTTGGGCGCAATATTATATCGATGGTGCTTTGGACCTACTGTGAGAGCATTGTTGTTTGCAGGAATACCTGTTGTCTTAGCAGCTAACTTTATGATCGGCGGCTCTAGAATAGCTGACGCCTTTAAGCTAACCGGCATGACAACAGTTTTAGCCTATGGCTTTTTTGGTCAGATATTGTGGATGTTTGGAGGCTTGGCCCTGCTGATATTGTTTGGAAAAGCAAATAACGTTAGAAATCTTGCTCCGGGTATGGCAGGAGCCCTATCCCACTCAGGACTTACCGGTGCATGTACAGCTGGTGACTTAGGTCAAAAGGCAGCTATGCGAGCACCTATAATGATTAACATCCCATTTTTTTGCCACATTTTCGTCTTTTCTGTTTTGGCTATCAGTGCGCAACAAAACGCTCTGGTAGTATCTTGGTCTATGGTACTGGCCTTGATAGGTATACTTCTAACTGTATTATCCTTGAGAAACTTTGGCATAGCTAATGGTCAAGATACTATTGAGGTTAAAGCTCTAATGCAGTTTTCTATGGGATGGCAGCTGACAGCAGTATTTGTAGGGTTATTAATTTTGAATTTCAGCTCTGTTCCTATGGATTTTATGATTATGGCACAAAGCTCTGCCCTTTCTCACTTTGGTCTATTTGCTGCTATTCAAGGTGGTATGTTTGGTGAAAGTGCAGCTGGACTGATTCCCTTTATTTTTGCAATGCCATTTCTAGTTCATCCAATAGTTTTTGGTATGTTTGGTAAGGCTATGGAAAACGAAGGAAAGATGCCTGAGAAAGTAGTGTATTTACTGGCCTTAATTGGCTTGATTGGCGTAGCATACGCGATAATACTTGCCTAATAAGCAACTAAATATTTAAGGAGAGACCTGTTCAACTGAAAACGGGCTCTTCTTTTTTATTTTACGGCAAAGGATTTTTAAGGTTGCTGGAGAAAAGAAATAATATAAAATACTATTTTAAGGAGGGGTAATTCATATGATTAAGCGGCTTATAGACATTGAAAAAATAGTTACTGGTATTGAAGATAAGGAAAACGCTGTAAAAAATATTGTTTTTGAAAACGATAGAACAAATGGTGTTATTTGGTTTGTGCCTCCAGGAAAAGAAATACCAGCTCACTTTCATCCAGCCACTGATGATATTTGGGTAGTAATTCAAGGTCAGGGAGAATATTATTTAGGCAACGGACAAACCCATCCCCTGAGAGCAGGCATGATGGCTATAGCTGAGCAGGGGCAGGTGCACGGAGTTAAATCAACGGGAGATTCTCCGCTGATAGTGGTTGCTATTTCAGCGCCAATGCCAGTGGAAATGATTAAGGTAGATAAATAGGACTAATAGAATGACAGCGGTGGAGATGGCATAATTAGAAGGTGGGGATTTTTTGGAAAAAGGCCTAGCGATTGAAAAATTTGTCAAATATATGCTCATAACTAATATGTCCTTAGCTACTATTGAAAGCTATGAGCGAGATGTAAGACTTTTTTTGATGTACCTTGAAAGTGATAGAGTAGATAATATAAATAGAGTAGAAGTGGAAGAGTATCTCTATCATTTAGTGAGCACAGCTACTAAAGAGTCTGTTATAAAAAAGAAACATGCGTCATTAAAATCATTTTTTAAATTTCTCAACGAACAGGGGATTTTAACTATTAATCCTATGGTTAAGGGAATAAAAATTCCTAAGAATTTAACACCTGTTAAAGTTAGTATAAAAAAGCAGGCAATACTGGATAATATCAATAAGGTATTTGAAACTCAGCTGTCTATTAGAGATAAGGTTACAATTCTTTTGATGCTTATTAGTGGTTTGTCAGTAGTAGAGTTATCCCAGTTAAAAACTACAGATATAAAAATGCTAAATATGCCTAGCCAATTGCCATGTGCTATAGTAAAAAAAATACAAGAGGAGCTAGATAAATATCTTCAAACCGTAGGAGGAGAGCTACTGTTAATGACTGGTAGACAGCAACCATTAACTTACAAGTACATAAGGCAACTGGTACTTACTACTGCCAATCTACCAGAGCTTAATAATATAGAAAACTTTATTATATCAATTGAGTAAAAAAAAAGAGACGCACATTTGCGCCCTCTTGTAGCATGCTATATCAACTCAAAATCCAAATTGCCAACAAGTTCTTCATAACAATCCTGGTGTACACTCCAATTATCAGTAGCAATAGTATAAGCATTTTTTGCGGTGTATTTAACACATTCGATAATAAGATCATTAGGGTTTTCTCGTAATGTGGGACAAGCACACATACTACTTAGCTGATTCAGCAGGGAATTGGGAACCTCTAATGTAACTTGACTAAATTTGCTTTCCATATGATTGACCTCCCTTTTAAAAAATTGTACGAACATTTTGTTAATTTGATTAAATTCATCTTAGCATATTATGCTTTACAAGTAAATAGATTATTTTAAATTTTGAGAAAATAATGCTATTCGATTTTTCTTATGCTGTTATACTTGTGAATTTATACATTATGTTGACTGGCTATTTTTAATACACTATAATAACCTTATTGGTAGGAGGTGAGTAGAGTGCTTAAGGTAACGGAAAAAGCATCTGAGAAGATTAAAGGCTTACTTAAGGACAAGCAGGAAAATGTAGTTGTAAGAGTAGTTATTAAAGGTCTAGGCTGAGGCGGCCCAACATTTGGATTAGTTCTGGATGAACTGACTAAAGAAGAGGATTCAAGTGTAATGGTTGAAGATATAACCTTTGTATGGGATCGACTAGTTGGGCAGTACTTGATGAATGGAGTCATCGATTACATACCAAGCTTAGATAGATTTACAGTATCAGGCAACCATGGTGGTTACGGCTGTTAATCAACTAAATAAAAAGGACTAGCAGTCAGCTAGTCCTTTTTATTTTTCAATTAAAATAATTAAACAAATATGAATAAATAGGAGCAATGGAAGACCTATTATAAACTTCTTTTTCCTTGTTTTATGGTTGCTAATTCTTCCAGCCAGATATACTCCAAATACACCTCCAGTGAAGGAAAGTAGCCATAACGTTTTTTCTGGAATGCGACTAGCTCCTCGGATGGAAGCAAACTTATCCCAGATCATGATTAAAAAAGAAAGCAAGTTAACAGCTAGATAGTAGACTGGGATAGCTTTATCCATTAGATTTTTCCTTATCATTAGATGTATTTAAAATAAATATTAACAACCCACTCAAGATAATTAGGCTACCTAGTAGCTGCTGGTAGGTCGGTACTTCACTCAAAAAGAAATAAGCCAAAATAGAGGCTCCTATAGGCTCGCCTAAAATTGCTACTGAAACTAGAGCTGTTTTAACCCATTTGAGGGACCAGCTAAAGAGGGAGTGGCCTAACAGAGTGGGAAAGACAGCAAGCAAAAAGAATATAGTCCATTGGGTAGTCTCGTAGGGGTAGAAGGGCTGCTGGAAAGCTAATGCTCCTAAGGCAAGAAAAACACTGGCGCTAGTGTAAACAATCCAGGTATAAGGTACCAAGTCCAATGATTTGCGAACTAACCTCCCTATTAGCATATATCCAGCAATAAATATAGCTCCCAAAAGAGCTAAAGCATCTCCAAATAAAGCCATTCCACCTATTTGGAAGTCGCCCCAACCTATCAGCATACTTCCACTAAGGGCAATTACTCCTCCTAGGATAGCTTTTCTGGAAAGATACTCTTGAAAAAAGATAATGCCGCCAATGACGACGAATATAGGTTGTAAGGTTACTAATACTACAGAGCTGGCAACAGATGTAAACTTCAGCGACATGAACCAACTGGCAAAATGGAGAGCTAAAAAAAATCCAGCTCCGATAGAAAAAAACAATTCTTTTCTTTTGATTTTTTGCCAAAATCTACTTTTAACCATCCAGGGAAATAATAGAATAGAGGCAATACCCAAGCGATAAAATCCCAATACAAAGGGCGGAGTATCAGCTAGCTTCACTAATGGGGCAGATGTAGATACAAAAATAACCCCAATGAGGATTATCATCGATGGATTAACAGGAGCCTTTGCACTATGAGCTGTTTCTAAATATCTAGTATTCACGTATCCTCCATATAGGTATAATATATTGTAAATTGCAGATGATTTAATCTTTTATTTGACGTATTACTAAATAATCCTTTTGACAATGCAAACTTTATTTTGAAGTTGTGCAAATTATCTAGTATACTGAAAAAAAGCTTGAGTTTGGAAGGTGAAATAAATTGAGTCAAGTAATATATTTAGACCACAGTGCCACTACTAAAGCTCACCCTCAGGTAGTAGAAGCTATGAGTCAGTGCTTTTTTACAAACTATGGGAACCCATCTTCCCTTCATCGAATAGGCTTAACTGCTGAAAGGGCAGTTAATAAAAGTCGTAAGGACATAGGAAGTATAATGGGCTGTCAACCAAAGGAGCTAATCTTTACATCGGGGGGCTCGGAGAGCAACAATTTGGCAATCCTAGGTGTAACAGAAAAATATGCTAATAAAGGCAAGCATGTTATTACTACTAGAATAGAGCACGCATCGGTGCTGGGGCCTTGTGAATACCTGAAACAAAAGGGTTTCCAAGTTACCTATTTAGATGTTGACTCTTGGGGAAGTATTGATTTGCAGCAGTTGGCTGATTCAATAACAGCGGAAACAATATTGATATCTATAATGATGGTAAACAATGAGCTAGGTAGTGTTCAGCCTATTGAGAAAATTTCACAGCTAGTTAAGGAAAAGGCTAGCAATGCTTTTTTGCATGTGGACGGTGTCCAAGCAATTGGCATTAGTAAAATTGATTTGCGAGAATTAGGGGTAGACTTGTTCTCCTTTAGTGGACACAAGTTTTATGGCCCCAAAGGGATTGGAGGCTTATATGTGCGCCAGGGAGTGCAATTAATGCCAATGATACATGGTGGAGGACAAGAAAATGGATTGCGTTCTGGTACAGAGAACCTCCCAGGTATAGTTGGAATGGCTAAAGCGCTTACTTTAGTTAGTGCTAATAGGGAGATAGAAACAGACCGAATGCGCAAGCTTCAGCAGCAGCTGTGGCAGGGAATAAGTGCTGAGCTGCCATCTGCCATATTAAACTCTGATTTGGAAAAGGGAGCACCTCACATAGTTAGTATTTCCTTTCCAGGAGTAAAGGGAGAAGTGTTACTCCATTATTTAGAGAGTGAAGGAATTTATGTTTCTACTGGCTCTGCCTGTTCCTCAAAGTCAAGGAATATTAGTCATGTGCTTTCAGCAATTGGTTTAAACCAAAGAGAAGCTGATGGAACTATTCGTTTTAGCTTTGGAATTGAGAATACAAAAGAGGATATTAATTACACTATAAGGAAGACAGTTTTAGGGGTAAAGGACTTAATTAATATAATAGGGAGGTAACAGGTGTATCATTTAATATTAATTAGATATGGAGAAATAGGATTAAAGGGAAAGAATCGCCGGGAATTTGAAGACAAGCTTATCAGAAATATAAAAAAATCATTACATAGATCTGGAATAGAGGGCTCGGAAGTTTATAAAACCCATGGGCGAATATATGTTAAAGCAAAGCATAGCCTGAGGCAGACCACAGAAGTATTAAGCAAGGTGGCGGGCATTGTCTCTTTTAGTCCTTGTATTCAGTTGCCTTTGGATATGGATATAGTAAAGGACGTTGCTTTAAGGGACCTTACTGAGGGTGACAAGGAAGGCACATTTAAAGTAGTTGTAAAGAGGGCAAATAAACAGTTTCCCCATCAGACCTATGAGATATGCAATATTATTGGTAGTCATGTGTTGAATAATACTGACAAATGGAAAGTAGATGTAAAGGATCCGGATGCAACAATAAGGGTTGAGGTACGGGAGAATGATATTTACCTCTTTTCCAAAGTTATCCCAGGGCTAGGGGGGATGCCTGTAGGTAGTAATGGGAAAGCATTGCTATTATTATCTGGGGGTATTGATAGTCCGGTTGCTGGCTATATGACCATGAAACGAGGAGTGGGTATTGAGGCTATCCACTTTCATAGCTTTCCATTTACCAGTGAACGAGCTAAGGAAAAAGTAATTGATCTGTGTAAGATATTGACTAGTTACGGTAGCAGTATAAAGCTGCATATTGTCCCTTTTACCAATATTCAAAAAGAAATTAGACAGCATTGTCCGGAAGATTTGAGTATAACTGTTATGAGGCGAATGATGGTGAGAATAGCCGAGAAGATGGCTATAAGGAGAAGAGCTTTAGCATTAGTCACTGGTGAGAGCATTGGTCAGGTAGCTAGTCAAACCTTGGAAAGTATGTTTACTATTGAAAACGTGGTGAAAATACCCATATTTAGACCTCTAATAGCTACAGATAAGACAGAAGTTATAAAAATTGCCCAGCATATTGGTACCTACGAAACATCTATATTACCCTACGAAGATTGCTGTACCATTTTTTTGCCTAAAAAACCAAAGACTAAGCCTAGGACAATTCAAGCAGAAGCTGCAGAGCAGTCGTTAGATATTGACAAGCTAATAGCTGAAGCCATAGCAGGCATTGAAACAATAGAACTTGGTACTGATTAAAAAAGAAAACATTAAAATATAGCCTCCCAATGAGTATTATGGCCATTTTATGGAAATAATAGATTTGGGAGGTGTTTTTAATGCAGACTAAGTATCATTTAGGACATAGGATTCTCCTTGATTGGAGAAAAAAAAGGCTGGCAAGACTTGAGTTGTTATTAGAAGAGCAAGAAAATAGTGATTATATAGGGAAAAAATTTGATTACTTCGCTGGAATGGTTTTGTGCTGGGTGCTGGCTTTAATATTATCTAGCAAACTAGTAAGTATTAGTTTAGCCTTAGTAATCTCATTTGCCGGGCCAATAGCCTTTTCCTATATGTATCGTAAAAGTGTATTGTACAAACAGAAAATCATTTCTACTATGAAGCAGGAACGATTTCGCAAAAATAATTGTCTTGCTAATTTAATAGCTGCTGAGCAATACCAGCTTGATCAACTAAATCTTCAATTAGCAGAGCGTTTAGATTTAAAGAATCTGGTGCTCAGTCAGAGTGGATTGCCGGTTTTGGGTGAGAAGAATGGGAAAAAAGTGGGATTGTACCTATTTGCAACTAAAGATAAAAAGGAAGTTGACAACAAAGAGCTTAGGGATGCTATAGCCCTAATAAAACAACAGGGAGCAGAGGGAGCAGTATTTTTTTCTGCTACAGGTTTTTCTGAAGAAGCGGAAAATGTACAAGAAAGCTATGATATGAAAATCAAGCTTGTTGATAGACACAGGCTGGCTACTTTATTAAAGGAGCTGGATCACCCATTTTACACATCTAAAGAAGAAGAGATAGTTGAAAAAAGAGATAATAGTGAGGCAAAAGCTGATAAAAAACTGGTGGACATGTTTGTTGAACGACCAGCACTTGCCAGAAAATATCTAATCATTGCTTTAGTACTGATAGGTTTCTCGGTAGTAATGAGCGGATTAGTAAAGGCTCTCTATTTAGTTCTAGCTGGAATTAATGTGGCACTGGCTCTATATACCTATTATAGACACTTGCCTGATCCTCAAGAGGATAAATTGGCATTAGATGACATTTAAAAAAACCTTAAGTGCGCCTTGGCAGGCGTGCTTTTTTTCTGTCTGGGGTATAAATTTTACTTTTAGTTAAGATAGATTAATATTAATGCATAGCTGTTTTTTTTTTGCTATAATAACATAGATGTTTTATGATTTGCGGAGGTGAATTATTTTTTTGATTTTTA
>CAYVRD010000081.1:0-10996 GCA_964454195.1 uncultured Clostridia bacterium | reverse complement strand
TCAGCAGCACATCACTTTTTAACTGACCCAAGTTGGTATTCATAGTCATCTGGGGCAAGGAAGAGAACGTCCTAGTCAGGTCTTCCCACCTGTCATTTCTGTCTATGTACTGCTGTTGTTCAGCTACATTTTTTACCATTAGCAATGTCCTGGTTTCATATACAGGAGTTAGTATATAATAATTTAAAATAACACTGGCAATGGTAGCAAAAATAACTATGCCTGCTATCCAGCTTTTTCGCTTTATCACTACCTGCAGCAATTCTTTCAAATCAGCTTCTTCTACTTCTCCAATCTCTGCAAGCTTTCTTAGCTTAGCCCCATTTCTCACATTTTCTCCCCCTATCCCCT
Source organism: uncultured Clostridia bacterium (assembly GCA_964454195.1). Lineage (GTDB taxonomy): Bacteria > Bacillota > Desulfitisporia > Desulfitisporales > JAWSUQ01 > CAYVRD01. The sequence goes on along the minus strand of CAYVRD010000081.1, from coordinate 10,645 downwards.
AAGGATTTTTTCTAATTATTGAATACTCTTTCAGAAATGCTACTGATTTCTTCTTTGTCAGGAATCCAGTAGTAAAGATTTGATTTCACTAATGGGTCAAAATGCTGCTCTCCATATCCAGATATTTGGGTGTAGCTTATGTGATCATCAGCTAATCCTTGAAACATCAAGGCTAGACTAAGGAGCTCTATTTCAGTAAAGTTTGTGTCAACTAGCTGTTCCTTTGCTTGTTTTAATAGCTGGGGTGCTTTTCTAATAGTTTTTGGTTCAAGTAGCTTATTGGATATTGCCTTTAACAATAAGTAGTGATTTTTTTGTCTACCAAAGTCTCCTTCAGGCAAAGAATACCTTTCCCGGACAAATTCTATGGCTAATTCGCCATCAATTACTTGTTTTTGAGCAGGTAAAGTTATATTAGCAAAGCTCAAATAAAGGGGTTGGGCTAACTCAATCTCCACTCCCCCCAATAGATCAATGAAGTTTTTGAGACCCTGGAAATCAACCTTGATGTAATAGTTAATATCCGTATTAAACAAGTTGCTAACTGCCTGGAGGGAATAGGATGTGCCCATTTTATTTCCTCCTTTAATTTCGCCAAGAATATGGGCATGATTAATTTTGGTATATCCCACATTTGGAATATTCACTCTAGTGTCTCTAGGAATAGATACTATATTAATCTTTTTGCTTTCTGTATTTACATTGGCTAGCATAATTAAGTCGGTTCTTGATTTTTCATCATTCCAGGCATCTATTCCCAAGATGAGCAGGTTGAAGCTTTGTTTGACTACATTATCTGCCAGCGACTCCTCTTCCCCCAGCTCCTCCTGAGCCATCTCGGGTGCAGCCAATACAGCTATTTCTCTATTAGAAAACATCTGCTTAGGGTTTAGCTGCCAATGCAAATAAATTACACTTAAACATAGAAGCAGGCCAGTTGCTGTTAAAATCTTAACCCATAGTTTAATGTTTTTACCCCCTGTCATGCAGCATTTTTCGCAGCAGCGTGCTGTAGCTTAAAATGAACATAAAGGTAATCAAATTATGCTTGGTAAACTCCATTTTAAAGCCTTTTAACAAGTAGTCGTGCTTTAAATATTCTTGGATAAAAGCTCTGTCAAAGCCGTATTTCATCGCCTCTCTATACAAATAAACAAAATGAAAGCAGAGATAATTCCTAACATAGAAGGACTGTACCTCATTTTTTAATTCCGCTTCTATTTTTAAGAAAACCTTAATTTCGTCAATTCTTTTTGCCGATAGCTTTCTGTTGATTAGAGAGCCGGTTCTTTTTGTATAAAAAAACAGCTCCTCTGAGGTGTAGTAAATATTTCTGCATTTTGGCATGCATCTTAGCTGGAAATCTTGGTCCTCTCCATACCTTATATTTTCGTCAAACCAGATATTGTTATCTGCAAATACCTGGCGTCTAACTATTAGCGAGCAGATATGCTGGCTTATTTTTTTTTGCAGGTATAAAATCATAAATTCTCTTCCCGAGAAGTTTTTATTATCGTATTTGGGTTGGGAGCGTTTTTTCAGAATCCTATTTGTTTTTTCTTCTACTATTTGATATCCAAAGGAAAACATGTCGATTTGCTCATGGGCAAATATTTGCAATGCTCTTTCAAATAAGGTTTCTTTTACTGCATCATCCCCGTCTAAAAATAAGACATACTCACCGGTGGAATTCTTTATTCCAGTATTTCTCGCCGCTGATAATCCTTGATTCTGCTTCTTGGCATAGATTTTTACTCGCTCATCCTTGGCTTGGTAATCTCTAATTATTTCTAATGTTTTATCGGTAGACCCGTCGTCTACTACTACTACTTCAAAGCTCTGATAGGTTTGTTGTAAAACATTATCTAAGGTTCTGCCTATATATTTTTCCATGTTATAGCAGGGTATAATGACACTAAATTTTATCATCTTTGCATGGCCGCCTTTCTGCTTTCTTTTTTCTTATGCCATTCCCATGCAGTCCTGATAATGTCATCTAAATTTGTGTAATAGGGCACCCAGTCCAGTTCTTTTCTTGCTTTATCCCAGGAAGCAATTAGTATTCCCGGATCCCCTACCCGCCTTTTTTCCTCCTTGATTGGCACTTTTAGTTCAGTTACTCTTTCTACCGACTGAATAACCTCATAAACTGAAAATCCACTGCCATTTCCCAGGTTGTAAATCCCTTTAGCTTTCCCACCTTCCAGTATTTTCAAGGCTTTGATATGGGCGTGGCTAAGGTCATTTACATGAATATAATCCCGAATACAGGTGCCATCCTTGGTGCTATAATCAGTTCCATAAATGCTGACCCAATCTCTTTTGCCCAGCACTGCCTCAAGGACAATAGGAATTAAATGGGTCTCAGGATCGTGATCCTCGCCAATTTGACCCGAGGGATCAGCACCACAGGCGTTAAAGTATCTTAAAGAGACATATTGTAGACCATAGACTCGGTGGTAATCTTCTAAGATACCTTCAATAATTAGCTTTGTATTTCCGTAAACATTTGTAGGTTTTTTAACACTATCTTCCTCTAGGGGAATCTGCTGGGCTTCCCCATATACTGCAGCGGTAGAGGAAAATACAATTTGCTTAATATTGTTATTTAGCATACAGTCTAGTAGGTTTAATGTTCCTGTAACATTATTGATATAGTATTTATGGGGATAAATCATTGACTCACCTACTAAGGCATAGGCAGCAAAGTGAATCACTTGGTCTATTTGATATTTCTTCATAGTTTCATCCAGCTTTTTCTTATCTAAAATATTTCCTACCTCTAAAACTGCATCAAAAACTGCTTCCCGATGGCCATTTTCTAAGCTGTCATAGACAATCACGTCATGTCCTTTATCTCTAAGCTGCTTAACTGTATGAGCTCCAATATACCCTGCTCCGCCTGTGACCAAAATACCCATTGCATCCCCACTCCTTATAAATTGCTTCTTCGTTCCCTACTATTTTTTTTGTTTATAATATCTAGCAGTACTATTTTTAAAATAAACCAGGGCTCAACTAAATAGCGTTTCCACAAGCGCCTTGGTTCACTCAACAGCCGATAGAGCCATTCAAAGCCCAATTGTCCCATCCAGCGTGGCGGTGACGGTACTTCTCCAGCCACATAATCCATACAAGCCCCCGCACTTAAAATGACATTTGCTTTTATGTGGCTTATGTTGTCTAAAATCCAGTACTCTTGTCTTGGCATCCCCATTCCCACCATTAATATATGAGGTTTATAATCATTAATCAGTCTTAAGACTTCATTGTTTTCTTGACTACCCACCTTTGCATCAAAATACCCGTGTAGCGTTTTCAATTGAAGATTAGCTATCTTTGCCTTAAGTTGGCTTGCAGCTTTGGTAGCAACACCAGGCCTTGAGCCTAAAAATAGCACCCTGTAGCCTTTTTTGGCAGATTCCTCCATCAAGGGATATATCCAGTCTAAATAGGTGATTCTATTGCTTTTTTGTAGGCTTGCCCCAAGTAATCTCCCTAGAAAAATTAAAGACATGCCATCTACATGAGCGTATTGTGCTTTTTGATAAAACTCCCTCATCTTTTCATCTTTGTGGTAGATATATAGGCTATGAAGATTATGGTGAGCAATTATACATTTTCCACCAGTCCTAATTTCCTTGTCTATATAGTCATGAATAGTATCTATAGTTAATCTGTGAACTGTTATCCCTAAAAACTGTTCCGACAAGCTCCCCATTGCCAATCCGCCACCCTTCATTTCCTAAGTCTATAAGTTTTCTTGCTTTTTAAAGCCTGATCTAGCTTTAAGATTGCTCCACAGATTAAAAAGTATATAAAGGTTGCAATTATGGGTGCGTCTATATCGTCGGTTATCATCCATAGGCTATATGTAACATAGGATATGCCTAAAATAATCCAAGTCATTTCATAAAGCTTTCCCTTTATATTCTTTTTAGTTCTTAACCACTTAAGGAAAATTGAGATTTTGAATAATAAGAGAAAAAGCAAGCCTATTATTCCTGTTTTTAACAAAGCTCCAATATATGTAGAATGAGAGCCAATAGGAGCATAGTATCTTTCATCTGTCAGCTTAACCCCTATTCCAATAACTGGGTTATCCATAGCGATCTTTATGGTGTCTAAATACAAGCTAAACCGAAAGCTTGTGCTCCCTTCCCTCGATAAAAGCACAAATGTCATAAAGTCTAAAAAATATAAATAAAAGACAAGACACAAGGACAAAAGCAGGAAGGTTCTTTTGACGATTTCCCAGTAGGCAAGCCTTTTGACTCTAGATATATTAATTGTTGTTACAATAAGTACAGATAGGACTATACCAATAAAAACTGTTCGAGAGGTTGAAAACAATAGGGCTACTAGCATCAGCCCATATTCTAGGGCTGCTCTAATTTTAGAAACATGACAAAATCTATAGTAAATTGAGGATAGTAACATTATTGTAGCTACGCTAATTGCCATGGCCGTAGGATAGGTAAAGAAACCGCTGACCCTTGGTGTAGCTTTGCCAAATAGCCAGTCCACATCGAGAAGAGTAGCAACAAACATATGCTCCAACAGTAAGGACTCGGTTTTAAATGGGATTATATTTCCCAATAAAGTATTGAATTTAATTGCTGAGTAATCGAATATATATGCAAATCCTAATGTGGTTATGCTAAGAATTCCTATTATTACTCCAAAGTTTCGCATAGTTTTGGCCAGATATAGTAGATCCTTTTTGCTGACTGATAGATTTTGGATAACAATCATTAGCATTAATCCCATTATCCAGTAGGTTAAGTTATAAACAGATCCTACCACTCTAAACACATCAAATTGATGAGAATTAATTGCCAATGAGAGAAGGTAGGTTGCAATAAACATCAATAAAAAGCTGTGGGAGATAGTCCACTGAAGCCTACCTCTTTTTCCTACCAGCACTAACAAAAAAGCAATAGCTGTGAATAGGTGGAAGATGATAAAATTTAAACCAACTAACCACCAAACTGGCATAAATATAATTGGCATTAGCAATAGCTTAATAATTTTTTTGCTCTTCAATTAGAAAAACCCACCTTCTTTAGTGCTTGTTTTTAAAAGGAACTGCATTAGCCATCTTTGTAAACGCAAACGCATAGGGTGCTTGATTATTGGAACAAGCATTAAGATGGCAAAAGCTGTCAGTGATATGACAGCTTGATTAGTTATATTGTTAAGACTATAGGTTTTGTAAAAGATATAATAACAAATAGCCACATTTAACATGCCAGCTGCTATGATAAGCCTGTTGTAAAAGTTAATAAATACGAGCCCACTGAGTTTTTCCTCTATATGGTATGCTATAGGTGAAATAACACTACCCCCAGCTAAAGCAATTACAAACCCAGCTACAACGCCCATTCCACCACCTACAGCTCCCAAGTACCAGCCTAGGGTGATGGTAAGCAAGGCTGTAATCAAGCTACCGACTACGTTCCATCTCAATCGGCCAATCCCAACATAGGCGAAATAAGCAGGAGCTGCCAAAATATTTATAAACCAGCCGGCTAGCAACAGCAAGGAAATGCCAACAAAGGTTTCTTCATATTTCCCTAGCCATAGCAAGGATATGAGAGGAATAACGCTTGCTACTAAGCTGAATATTGGTATTGCTACAAAAATTGCCGCTTGTAAGGATTCTGTGTAGATTTTGACAATCTTGGATGCTTCTCTCTCGGTTAAATCAGCAAAGGTGGGAATTAAAACCTGGTTTGCAGCTACTATTAGTCCGCGAAATTGTTGCACCATTCTACTGGCCATTTCGTAATACCCCACCATTGCCAGTCCACCAAATATAGAAATTAATCCTTTAGTAATTGGCTCGTACAGAAGCTTGGCAATTGAAATTACTTGAAAGCTTATTCCATATCCCAGCATTTCTCTAAAAAGAGCTTTGTCCCATATTAGTGGCACAGGAGGTAAGGACGTGAATCTACTTAAGATGTAATAGCTAACTGCTAGCAGCAAGACGCTACCTGAAAACTGGGCCCAAGCTAATCCAGGCAAGCCATATTCATTGACCAGCAACCAGCTTAGAAAAACATAAATTAGGTTGTAGCCTATTGTAATAAAGTTTCTTAAGTCAATTCGGTGGTAGCCGTCGATGCCTCCCAAGCATATTCCACCAATAGTCATAAGCCAGGATGAAGCTAGTGCCATAGGCAGAATACCTAATGCATCGGGCAGAACAGCTGCATCAATAACTAACGCCAAAACCTTTTCAGAAAACAGATAAAATATCAGTAGCATTAATCCTAGAGATGTACCTACTGATATTAAAATAGTTTGAATAAGCCTGGAGACAGTCTCCTGCTCCTCTCTGGCACCATATTTTGCTACAAATTTAACCACACTATCTGTTAAGCCTAGGTTAGAAATCTGACCAAGAGATGCAGTTGCCATTATTAAAGCCCAAACCCCTACTTTTTCAACACCAATGGTATCCAGCAGGAATCGATACAGCAAAAATAGGGTGACACCGCTTATTACCACTTGGAGGATTGAGGAGAGAGCATTTGGAATAATTCTTTCATGCTTGTTCATCGTTGGTTCTATTTTACTCCTAACCCTTGATAACAAACCTCTAAATCTTCTAGCTCTTTGCTTATAAAGTTTCTGGTATCTAACACATAGGCTGTGTTCATATTATTTACCATTTCTTTCCAATCCAGCTCCTTAAATTGACTCCAATGAGTTAGAAGTAGAAGACAATCTGCTTTATGCGCTACCTGCTCAGCCTTTTCACAGTAGGTTATTTCCAATTCCTCATTATTTCTTTTAAAGGCTTCCATTCCCTGGGGATCAAACACCCGCACTATGGCTCCCAGACCTAACAGCTGGGGAATAATATACTGGGCCTGTGTTTTTCTAGCATCATCTGTATCAGGCTTAAAAGTTAAGCCAAGAATTGCAATTGTCTTTCCATTTAAACAACCCAAGTAGTTTCTTATTTTTTCTACTACATAGCCATGCATAGCCATATTTGCGTCAATGGCTGCTTTTACAACACTGAGCCCACATCCATATTTTTCACTAGTAAAATATAGCTCACATGTGTCCTTGGGAAAACAGCTTCCTTGCCATCCGCTGGAAACCTCAAGAAATTTGCTGCCAATTCTGCTATCAAGACCCATCCCTTTAGCCACATCCAGGACGTTTGTTCCCAATTTTTCGCAAAGCTTTGCTATTTCATTGATATAGCTTATTTTCACTGCCAAAAATGCATTAGATGCGTACTTAATCAATTCGGCTGTTTTCACATCTGTTTCAAAGTAGCTGGTAGGCTTTCCCATCATCTTTTTGTTGTAATTTAAGCATCTTTCAATCAGCTCCGGATAGTCTGTGCTGGATATTATTGGTCTATATAATGATTTCATTTTATTTCTGGCTCTAAGATTATCCGTGCCCACCACAATTCGGTCGGGGAAAAAAACATCCTGCAGAGCACAGCCTTCTCGCAAAAATTCCGGATTGCTTACTTGGGCAAAATCCTTCTCTGGGGCTAGTCCTGATATTTCAGATATGATTGAGCTCACTAGCTGTCCTGTTCCTGTTGGAACCGTAGATTTGCATACAACTAGGGTAAAATTGTATTTGTTAAGGTTTTTAGCGATGCTGCAGGCTGCTGCCTTCACATATTTTAAGTCTGCACAGCCATCAGGACCTGATGGCGTCTCAACTGCAATAAATACTATGTCAGCCTCTTTTATGCTTTGATAGTCGGTTGATGCAAACAGAGTTTTCCCTATAGTTTGTTGGATTAAGTATTCAAGACCCGGTTCGTAAATTGGACTTCTGCCTTCTCTTATCAGCTTGACTTTATTAACATCAATATCAATTAACGTAGTCTCATATCCTAAGGCTGCAAAGGAAGTGCCCGTTACACACCCTACATATCCTGCTCCTACACATACAATTTTCATATTCATCCCCACCGTCCTCTTAACATTGAATTTCTTTGCCCCGATAAGCCTCAATAGTTTTTATTAGTCCTTCCTTTAAGGTAATTACAGGATACCAACCCAAAAGCTCTGTAGCCTTTTTTATTGATGGATGTCGCACTTTAGGGTCATCCTCAGGTAATTGATGAAAAGTGATATTGCTTTTGGAGCCGGTTAGCTCTTTTATCAAATAGGCCAGCTCGATAATTTTATACTCTTGAGGATTTCCCACATTGATTATTTCTCCAGTAGCCTCATCCTTTTCCATCATCAGTTTTAGTGCTCTAACGGTGTCATCCACATAACAAAAGGAACGAGTTTGAGTCCCGTCCCCATAGACTGTAATATCTTTATCCTCTAAGGCTTGTAAAACGAAATTTACTATTACTCTGCCATCATCATTGCGAAGTCCTGCTGAATATGTATTAAAAATCCGGGCTACCTTTACTGGTACCTGATAACCCTTGTAGTATTCATAGCAAAAAACCTCTCCCAGTCTTTTTGACTCGTCATAGCAAGCTCTTGGCCCCCAGGTATTGACATTCCCCCGGTATTCTTCAGGTTGGGGATTAACTTCTGGATCACCATAGGCTTCACTAGTACTGGCATAGAGCACTTTTGCTCCACTTTTTCTAGCTATATCCAACATGTTTTTTAATCCAACCGTATTTGCCGCAATGGTATCCAATGGTTTGGCTTGGTAAAATTTGGGTGAGGCTGGAGATGCTAAGTGATAAATCTGCTCAACACCCTCTAATTGCTCCATCTCTATGATATCTTTTTCTGCTACATCAGCTACTATCAGCTCAAAATTGCTGTTATCCTTTATAGGTTCAAGATTCTTAATCTTACCCGTGGATAGGTTATCAACTCCAATAACAATGTTGTTTCCCTCTGACAACAAGCTCTGGGCCAAATGGGAACCTAAAAATCCTGCCACTCCAGTAATTAAAACTCTGTTCATTTATCCCCCTCCTTCAATTGGCTCCTTTAGCTGATAAGACAGCTGGCACAGTTAAAAAAATTATTTTTAAATCCAGCCATAAAGACCAGTTGCTAATGTATTTCATATCCATTTCCATCCACTCTTCAAAATCAATGCCATTTCTACCGGATATTTGCCACAGACAGGTGATTCCCGGCTTAACACTTTGTCTGCGGCAGCTAACACCTTCATCTATCTGGGCAGCTTCATTTACAGGAAGTGGCCTAGGACCTACCAGGCTCATATCTCCTTTAAGGACATTAAACAACTGAGGCAGCTCATCAATACTTGTCTTTCTAATAAACCTGCCTATCCTGGTAACCCTCGGATCATCCTTAATCTTAAAGACTGGACCCGACATCTGATTTCTATCTCGCAGTAGGATTTGCAGTTTTTCTGCACTTGGTATCATTGACCTAAACTTGTACATCCTAAAAACCTTCCCATTGAGCCCTACCCGCATTTGGTTAAAAATTATTGGACCATTAGGGCTGTCTATCTTTATTAAAATTGCTACAATAATCAGTAGTGGGCTTAATAATAACAATCCTATTGACGAAAAAGTAACATCAAGCACTCTTTTAGCTATTCTTTTCAGTAGCCTATTGTCCAAATCTTTTCACCTTCCTTCAACATCCCAACCTCCTTTAAAGGACATGTTAGAACCAGGACTACTGGAAAGCTTGTCGCACATCAGTAGTTGAAAATAAGATATAAACCTGTCGCAGATTAATCCTATGCAAATGATTTTATTTTATGACTGCCAAACTGGAAAATAAATAGAGGTATTAATAACTAATTATTGTAAAAGGAGAAAATAAAATGTAAAATGAGGTGAGTGCTATTTTAAATCAAAGGAGGAGTGTAAAGTGGTTAAATATCGATGCTCAGTATGTGGATTCTTAAAAGAAGGGGAACTGCCTGCTGACTTTATTTGTCCAAAATGCAAGAAACCAGCGTCAGCTTTTGTGAAAATGGAAGAAGCAAAGGATGGGAAAAATCTGTACGCTGGCACAAAAACTGAAAAAAATCTCATGGAAGCCTTTTCAGGGGAAAGCCAAGCAAGAAATAAGTATACATATTTTGCAGCAATTGCTCAAAAGGAAGGATATGAGCAGCTATCAGAAATTTTCCTTTTTACAGCGAGAAACGAGCAGGAGCACGCCCGCATATGGTTTGAAGAGCTTGGCAAGCTAGGCAATACAGCTCAAAATCTTTTACAAGCTGCCGAAGGTGAGCACTATGAGTGGACTGATATGTATGACCGCTTTGCAAAGGATGCCGACGAGGAAGGTTTTAGTGAACTGGCTGAGAAATTCCGCAAGGTTGCAGCAGTAGAAAAGTCTCACGAAGAGCGCTATCGCACATTATTAAATAATGTTGAAACCAACAGTGTTTTTGAAAAAGGTGTAGAAACTATGTGGGAATGTCGTGTCTGTGGACATCTATTAACTGAGAAAAAGGCGCCTGATGTCTGTCCAATTTGCAAGTACTCTCAAGCCTATTTTGAGGTTAGAAAAGAAAATTATTAATATAAGCCCTAATCATGACCCTAGTAATAGCGTTTGTATAGAGAATAAAGAAAGAAGAAAGCCTGTTTTTAAGAGGCTTTCTTCTTTCTTTATACAGCAAATTCTATTAGCTCTTTGTTATGGGAAATCTGTATAATTAAATAGGTTATGTCATCGGACCCGTT
>CAYVRD010000080.1:7947-11044 GCA_964454195.1 uncultured Clostridia bacterium | reverse complement strand
ACAAGAGTGGCAATTTTAAGAATATTCTTAATTGGTGGTGTTTTTATGAATTTAAAGGATATTGTGGAGATCTTGAAGTCAAAACAATATAAGCTGACACCTCAAAGAATAGCAATCATCAAATCCATGTTAGAGTCAAAAAAACCTCTCAGTGCTTCAGAAGCCTACTCCTTAGTTAGGCAGCAACATCCCAATGTCAGCTTAGATACTGTATATCGCAGTCTTAATCTACTATGCCAGCTGGGTGTTGTAACTAAGATCAATATTGCCAATAGAGAGCGAGAGCTTTTTGAGCTGTCTACCCATCACCATCACCTTGTCTGTCTGAAATGCAATGATGTCTTCTGTATAAACTGCTGCCCTATAGAAAAAAACACCCCTCTCCTAGAAGCTGCGGCAACCCATGAATTCGAAATTACTGGTCACGCCTTTGAGGTTTATGGCTATTGCCAAAAATGTCGCAAGACTGCTAAGCATTCTGAGGATTTAATAAATTAGGCGGTATTTCTCCTCTAAGGGCCGCCAGCATATTTTCAGCAGCCATCATACCCATTTTTGTTCTAGTTGCTATGCTAGCACTGCCGATATGAGGTAGTAAAACCACATTAGACAGCTGGAGAAGAGGATGGTCTAGACTTATTGGCTCCTGCTCATATACATCTAATCCTGCTGCCCAAATATCTCCACTTTTTAATGCCTGATACAGATCCTCTTCATTTACTACCGACCCACGACTGCAATTTATTAAGGTTGCTGTAGGTTTCATCATGCCCAATTCTCTTTTCCCTATTAGGTTCCTTGTCTCCTCAGTCAGAGGTGTTAGGACAACCACAAAATCACTTTCCTTTAGAAGTTTTTCTAAGGAAACATACTCTAGATTCAGCTCTTGCTCCAGCTCCTGCTTAGGAGTTCGGTTGTAGTACAGAATTTTCATATCAAAGCCCTTAGCTCGTTTAGCTACAGCTGTGCCAATTCGACCTAAACCAATAATTCCCAAGGTAGCACCAAACACATCTTGACCAGTCAACTGCATAGGCGACCAGCTATTCCATTGCCCTTTTCTTAAATATTCACTAGCTTCAACCACTCTTCTAGCTGTGCTTAGTAATAAAGCCATTGTTAGATCAGCTGTTGTTTCTGTTAGCACCCCTGGTGTATTTGTTACCATTACTCCTGCAGCAGTACATGCCTTTAGGTCAATATTGTCATAGCCTACCGCCATGTTGCTGACTACTTTTAACTTTGGTGCCTTCTCCAACACCTCCTGGTCTATTCTGTCGGTTAGCAAACTAAAAATACCCACAGCGTCAGCTACCATTTCCAGCAGCTGATTTCTTGGAATTGGCTGCTCCTCCTCTGCCCACATCTGGACATTGCATTCTTCTTCAAGTAGAGCTAAAATCTGCTTGGGAATTTTCCGAGTAACTACTACCTTAGGCTTACACTCTGCTGCTTCTTTTGACATTGAAATCATTCCTCCTTTAAACGATTTATTTAATTTTCGCAAGATTTTATGTTTTGGGAAAAGTCTTGCTACTTAAGACTTTGGATAGTATAATTTATATAAATAGGTTGCTTTTAAAATACATTATAAAGAGGCTAAAATATGGAATTAAAACCCATTAAAACCCGCAGAATCTACGAGCAAATCGTTGATCAGATAAAGAGTTTAATTACCAAAGGCAATCTTCACCCAGGAGATAAGCTGCTTTCCGAACGAGAGCTATCCGAGCATCTTAAGGTAAGTCGCACCTCCGTGAGAGAAGCTTTGAGATCCTTGGAAATGATGGGTTTACTGGAAATACGTCCTGGTGAAGGCACCTATATCCGACAAGCAAATTTAAATACAATTATCGAGCCCTTAGCTCTCATATTTCTATTGGAGCAGGATAAAGCCAGAGAACTCATGGAGGTTCGCAAAGGGCTTGAGGTAGAAGCAGTAGGATTAGCTGCCGAGCGGGCTCTGCCCGAGGATTATGATGCTATGGAGCGAGCTCTCTATGAAATGGAGCAGGATTTAATTATTGATGATCCTGGGGAAAAAGCCGACTTGAGATTTCACTTCGCCTTAGCCGAGGCTAGTCACAATACCATGCTTATCCGCCTAATGAACACTGTTCACGACTCCATGAGTCAGGTATTACGCACCACCCGCCAGCTGTGGATTGCCAATACAGCAGGTACTCCTCTTCGACTTTTCGAGGAGCATCAGTCCATATATTTGGCTGTTAAGAGCAAAAATAAAAAGATTGCTCGTCAGCTTATGTACGATCACCTTATAAAAGTAGAGCAGGAAATAGGAAAGTTTTATCATTATGAAGATAGCTTAACCAAAAACTATAAATGTGACTAATATTAGAGCTGCCTTAAGGCAGCTCTTTATTTTATGAATATACCAAAAGCAAGTGCTGCCAGTATTACCAAGCCTGGATTTATTTTAAAATAAAATAAGGCCAATCCTGCCGCAGCTGCAATAACATAGGTCAAATAGTCGGGAAAGGATCTTTTACCAATTTCAAAGGCCACCTGAAGCATCAATACTACCACAACCGGCCTAACTGCCTTCATCATGCCCTCTATGCGGGGAGATTCCTTATAGGCGCTATAAAGCTTTGCTAAAGCGATTATCAATATGGCCGTGGGCAAAACCATACCCACAACTCCAGCTAGCGCCCCCCCTATACCAGCTTGGTTGTAGCCGATAAATGCAGCTAGCTTGGTAGCAATTGGGCCTGGTAGAGTATTTCCCAAGGCCAGTATCTCTGCAAATTCTTCGTTAGTTAGCCAGCCGTATCGATCCACTACCTCTGCCCGAATAATAGGTACAGAGCCAGGGCCACCGCCAAAGCCCGTCAGCCCCGATCGCACCATAGCCATAAATATGTCCAGGTATATCTGCACGCAAATCTTCCTCCTTAAACCTTGCAATTATAATACTTTACACTTTCACTTCCACTTCACTTTCTTCTAATTTCGCCTTTCATTGCAGAAATCCTTGTTGTAGCACCCTTATCTTCTCCTTCAAAAGAGCTAAAAATAAGAAACTGCAAGGATTCCTTTCCTTGCAGTTTCTGTAAAACCTGTATTACATCTAATT
>CAYVRD010000080.1:0-7847 GCA_964454195.1 uncultured Clostridia bacterium | reverse complement strand
CAATATAATTACAAGTCCTAAACACATGTTTTCTTATACTATCTTCAAAACAGATATAGGAAAATATGCCTTATATTTTTCACTTATTTTTTGTTTTTGCGTTGGGCCTTCCACTATTGAATACAACCAGTTTCTCCCAATCAATGCTTCCATCTTCATAGCAGAACTCGTTAATAAACTCTAATGTGAAACGATTAATAGCGGCATCCCAAGCTTCTTTATAGTGCATTAGATGTTGCTGTGGCTTATCTTTCATTAACTTAATAATTTTGAGATAGAAATCAGGGTCACCAGTAATATCTTCCCAAAATACTTGCCCAGCTAGTTCCCGAAACTGAGACTTTGACCGACTACTTTGCTGTTTTTTTCCATAACAGTATCCAACTACAGGGTCAAATTGTTTCTGTAACTTCCGCAAACGATTTTCTAAGGTTTTAAAATCATCTGCTTGTCGTCTACGACTTTGAGCATTAAAAACATTAGTTCCACTTTTAACCGCTATAGCAGAATAAACAGTTTCTGTTTCACGAGCCACGTCTATACCTTCCGAAGGAGATACCACTCCCCCTGATGCAAATTTTGCTAAAGGTTCAAAAAAAGCATCACCGAATATACCTTCATCACTACTAGACATATAAGCTGACAATAGCCCCTCTACTATTTCAGATGCTTTTTGAACTCCTATTGCTTTATAGAGATAAGGGTTTTTTCTAGACAATGTATGTTTCAGTTTTAGTGTCCTGATTTTATCAGTTCTTCTTTTGTAAAAATCGTCTAGCAATTCGCTAATTTTTTTTTCCAATTCTATTGTACTTATCAAAGGAAACCACCTCATTACCTTACATCTTTCATAAAATTTTGTATTCTATATAGGTTTTCATGCACAGAAGTTCCACGTAACCTACGAGTATTAATTATTGATGTTCCTAGAGCCACAGACTTCAATACTTGTCCGACAGCTTTGCCTAATCCTACTGGGACTGCATTTCCAATCTGACGATAACAATCACTAAGACTACCTTCAATTTTCCACCAGTCTGGAAATTGTTGAATCCTTGCATACTCTCTTACTGATAAGGGTCTATCTTGGGTAGGATGGCATAACATAGTTGCCTTTTGTACTGGACTAGTAACTAGTGTGGGTGATGGTTGATCATAATCAAGTCTACGATAGAAACCTACTTTTCCACCTCCACTTTTGTAAGCTCCACCCATAGCTTTCTCAACAAACTCAGGAGGAATATTGCGCCAATTACCTCCCATAGGTACATAACGAAGGTAGCTTAATCGCTCTTTAGAAAAAGTAGTGTAAATACCCGGATCATCCTCCAAATCCTCAATAACTTCTCTTAGAGTCACCCACTGATAGTTTGGGTCTTGATGAAATTGAAAGTGAGTAGGTACTGGCAAAAAAATATTTTCATGATCTCGAGAGCCTATAATAAACAGTCGCTCTCTAAATTGTGGCACTCCATAATGAGATGCATCTAACACTCCGTACACCAGCTTATATCCTAGTTCCTGCTGGAAAGTATCTTTGATAATTTGAAACACTGTTCCTGATAATTCATCAGACCCTTGTGGTTTACCAGTCCGTTCATTTAAAGGAACATGTTTTATTGACGCTGATAGTAAACCTTTGACATTCTCCATTATAAAAAATCTAGGTTTCACTTTTTTTATTACGTGAATAAACTCCATAAATAAACTACCACGTGGGTCATTTGTACCCAATCTTTTGCCAGCTGTACTGAATGATTGACATGGTGGGCCCCCAACTACAGCAAAAGCTTCACCAGGAATTAAATCTGCAGGTTCAAGTATGAATTTGCACGACGGGTCATCTGCAATTAGTTTCCGAATATCCCCTAAAATGAATGGCTTATTATTAGCTTGTGCAGTTTTTCCACACCATTGATCAATATCTTGCGTAATTCTTATATCAAGTCCAGCTTCTTTTAAGCCTAAGTCTAAACCCATAGCACCACTAAATAGTGATATAACTGGAAATGTCATGTTGTCACCTCCTTGGCTGTAATATTTCCTGCTGTTTTAATACTTATATTTATTGTTTTTAGGTTAATTCTACATGAGTATACTTTTTCCTTTACTACTTTATGAATAATAGGTTTTTGAGAGAATTAAATCAAGTCTTCCCCCTCCAGCAGGAGAGAAAAGACTTGATAATAGATATTTTTATTTATTTATTTTTTCAGCTAAGATTTCAGCAGTATGCTTAACCTTGACCTTGGAGCTTTGCTTATCTAAGCCACCGCCTATTTGCAGCATACAGCCAGGACAGTCCATGGCCACTAGCGGAGCTTGGGATTCGGCAATATTTTTTAGCTTTAGCTCTAGTATAGGCTTTGACAATTCGGGGAACTTTATCATATAAGAGCCACCCATACCACAGCATATGTCGCTACCCGTCATCTCTACAATCTTACACCCAGCTACTCCAGTAATCAGCTCCCGTGGCTCTTTAAAAATGCCCAGGGATCGCTTTAAGTGACAGGAGTCGTGATAGGTCACTGTATCTCCAGTAGCCTGCCCTGTTGCCAATTGTCCCTTATCAGTCTTAAGCTGATGCACTAGCTGGGCAAAGTCACGAGTTTTTGCAGCTAGCTTTTCTGCCTTTGCCTTATAGGCAGGATCATTAGCCAGATACTCTTCAAAGTCATGCACTAAAGCTCCTGTGCAAGTAGGGCATGCAGACACCACATAATCAGCCTCTACCGATAGCATCGCATCGATATTTTGCTTAGCTAGCTTGGCAGCTACATCATCTGCCCCGTTGTATTTGGCGGGGGCCCCACAGCAGGATTGCTCGTCAGGGAAAATAACCTCATATCCTTCGTTGTTTAGAACCTTAACTACCGATTCCCCTACTCTTGGATAAACAAAGTCTATTAGACATCCACCATAGAGAGCTACTGTACCCTTTTTAGATTTCACCTTTTGGGGAATCTTCTTTATAACATCTCTAAAAGGTACATCAGCTACAGCAGGTAGACTTCTTACTTCCGTCAGGTCAGAAAAGAATAGCGGCAGATGGCGAATAAAGCCTTCTTTGGCTCCTACTAGCCCTTGAGTTTTACTGGCAGTGCGCAGTAAGCTGTGGAACAGACGGCGATTTACCAACACCCCTTCAAAAATTGCTTTAGCTGCAAAGGGCTGCCCCTTTTCCTTTGCAATATTTTTGCGTAGTTCTAAAATTAGGCGCGGAATATCAATCATACCAGGGCATATTTCCTTACATTTTCCACACTGAATACATAGGCCTTGGATATCTTCGGTATCCTTCATCTCATTGAAAAAGGCTGTAAGAATAGTGCCGATCCCTCCCGCATAGACATGACCAAATACGTGCCCTCCCACCATGCGGTAAACAGGACATACATTTAGACAGGAAGCGCAGCGCACACATTGTAGCGCTTGCTTAAATACCGGATTGTCTCTCATCTCGGTACGCCCATTATCCATTAGAACAATGTGTAGCTCCTTTTCTCCAAGCTGGTTATCCACAATCGTTGGAGTAACACCAGTAATCATGGTGACGTAGCTGGTCAATTGCTGACCCGTTGCACTGCGAGGCAAGGTTTGCATTACGTTTAAGATATCCTCAAATTTTGGCAATAGCTTTTCCATTCCAACTAAGGCCACATGAATCTTCGGCAAGGTAGTCACTAGCCTGCCGTTGCCTTCATTGGTAAAGAGCACTATGGTACCAGTTTCGGCACAGGCAATATTAGCTCCAGAAATGCCCATTTCGGCTTTTAAAAAGTAGGGACGAAGCTCGTTTCTAGCTACCTTTACTAGTCGGGGAATATCTGTAGTAAGTCGCTCATTCACTTCTTTACTGAATACGTCCGCCACTTCTTCCTTGGTCATGTGAATAGCAGGCATAACCATGTGGGAAGGCTTTTGTCCTGCCAGTTGAATAATCCATTCACCTAGGTCAGTTTCCTTCACTGTAAAGTCGCCCTTTTCCACCAAGTACTCATTGAGATGAATTTCCTCAGATGCCATAGATTTAGATTTCACTATAGTTTTTACGCCGTTTTTCTTGGCAAGATTTAAGATGTATTCCTTAGCCTCATCGGCAGTTTTAGCAACAAATACCTTGGCTCCTCTTTTTTCTGCTTGCTCCTTAAACTGGGTAGCCATTTCCTCCATGTTAGTAGCCGCATAAGCTTTAGTATCTCTCACCCTTTGCCGCAATTCCTCAAAATTAACTCCAGAGTAGGCTTTTTCTCTAGATAGCACATAGGCATTTTGAAATCTATCAAGGGCACCAGTTAGGTTCTTATTTTCTAGAGCCTTTTGAATACCTTTCTTTAGCTCTTCCTTGGGCATCACTCATCACCTCCCACTTGGTCCACAAACACCACCACTAAGCGCTCTGGTCCGTGTACACCTATAGTCAGTACTCTCTCAATATCTGCAGTACGGCTAGGGCCCGAGATATAGTTGACGTATCCCGGCAGCTCCTTGTAGAAATGATTTAGGGTTTCTGCAATAGTACCAACCAACTTGTTGGTAGGTACTAGGGCAATGTGAACAAAGGTCAGGGTAGAAACAAGTCTGCCTAACACGTCTGTAGCATCTAAAGCTAATGAGCCACTTTCTGCTACCGCAAAGTCAGCTTGGGATACCCCAATTAGGCTATCTGCTGCATTGGCTGGTATATCATTGCCATAGTATATATTGGGCACATCCTTAGCCTCAGTCATCACCTCTGCCAACATAGGAGTATCTGCCCAGACAGTTCTCACCTCTTTACCCTGCTCCTTAGTAAAATTTTCTATAAATTTGCGAATAAATGCTATTGCTTCAGCGGGATTCTTTGTGCGATGCACCTCTGTAGATAGCGCTTCTGCTTTAGCTTTAAACTGCTCAAAGTGTTGTTCTAGAACCACGCCAATCACCTCGCATATATTTTTTTAGATAAGTCATTCCTAAACAAGCCCTTCAACATACTGCTATGCTGAGGGCTTGTAGTGTTGTTTGAAAACTTAGTCTCCGTAAGCCTTACTGAGAATTTCAATAGTGTGATAGGTT
This sequence comes from uncultured Clostridia bacterium, assembly GCA_964454195.1. Classification (GTDB taxonomy): domain Bacteria; phylum Bacillota; class Desulfitisporia; order Desulfitisporales; family JAWSUQ01; genus CAYVRD01. The sequence continues at coordinate 2,786 of CAYVRD010000080.1, read as the reverse complement.
GGGACGTCATGCTTAGACTGATGAAATCCATCCTCAAACTGCATGCGGCATGAGCCACAACCAGTCACTAGTGCATTCGCTCCAGATTTTTTCACACTATCGGTTTTGCTTTCATGAATCTTCATTGACATATCGTAGTGAGTAATGGTAAAGGAGCCCGCACTACCACAGCATTTGTCCGCATCCTTCATCTCAACAAATTCTAAGCCAGGAATCATCTTTAATATCTGACGCGGCTCCTTGCTCACCTTCATCCCTCTTACCAAGTGGCAGGGGTCATGGTAGGTTACCTTCATGTTGACCGGCTTCAAGTCCTCGGGATTGATATTTAGTTTCTCCACAACAAACTGGGAGATATCATAAGTCTTTTCAGCAAGTTTTTTAGCCATAGGTCCATATTTGGGGTCGTCTTTTAACAAATCAACATAGTTGTGTTGAAAAGCCTCGCCACAGGTTCCGCAGTTGGTAATCAGTGCATCTATGTCCTCATATTTACCAAAGGTATCTACTAGGGATTTAGCCATTTCTTTAGCAGTTTTACGATCTCCGTGGACAAATACGGGGGTGCCACAGCAATGCTGATTTTCTGGAACAATGACCTCCACCCCATTTTTATTCAACACATTAAGCAGAGCATGACCAACTCCAGTATAGATATAGTTGGTTACACATCCCGGAAAATATGCTACTTTCATTTTGGTCACCCCTTCTTTCCTTGATTATGAGGCTTATTCACCACTGGCACACTATCTCTAAAGCTTTTGCTGGCCAAAGGGGGAAATACCCTCTTCGTGTCCAAGCCCACTGGGAAACGGGGAGAATAAGCTTTTTCATTTTGTTTCTTGAGGGCAAATCCTTTAAATATAGCACCTGTCTTCATGCCAAAGTCAAAAAGCTTGGGGCTAGCCACTAGCTTGAAAATTGATTTCTTTAAAGCAGGCAAGCCAACCTTGTTATCCTCAGCCATGGCAGCTCTGGTAGCCATGATAATCTCATCGGGCTTTACACCACATGGACAAATGGCGTTACATGCTTTACAGGTTAAGCAGTAGCCAAACTTATCTTGCAATGATTTAGTTAGCTCCAAATCGCCCTTCAAAACAGCTGCCGCCAACTGAATTTTGCCTCTAGCTACACTGCTTTCCTTTTTTGTCTCTTTATATATGGGACAAGCAGCCATACAGTTGCCACACTTCATACATTTTGCTATCTCTTCTTCTACCATTTTAAGCGTCTCAGACCTTGTGCTCATAGGTCTACTCCCCTTTCTTCAAAGGAACCATTTTTCCTGGGTTAAGAATATAATGAGGGTCTAATGCTTCTTTAATAGTTTTTAACAGCTCTACCCCCGATTCTCCCAATTCGTCTTTTAAATATTTCATTTTAGCTATGCCGATTCCATGCTCACCAGATAAGGTTCCACCCAGCTTAAGTGCAGCAGCAAAGATCTCGTCTACAGCTTGATGTACTCGCTTCATCTGCTCCTTATCTCTCTCATCACAGAGAATTGTGGGATGAAGATTTCCGTCTCCAGCGTGACCAAAGGTACCAATATTCAGGTTATATTTTTTAGCTATTCTCTCTAGCTCCATCAACATGGTAGTAATTTCACTGCGGGGCACTGTGGCATCCTCCAACACAGTGGTGGGGCTCATCTGAGCTAAGGCCGGAAGAGCAGCACGACGGGCAGCCCACAGGTTATCTCTCTCCGCATCTGTTTTAGCTACTTGGATAGTTCCTTTATTTTTGCCAACTATATCTACTACCTTTTCCGCGTCCTTCTCTACTACCTCAGGAATACCGTCTACTTCTATTAGCAATACTGCCTCAGCTGATATAGGCAAACCTACTTTAGCAAAGTTTTCCACTGTTCTAATAGTTACATTGTCCATAATTTCTAACGTAGCTGGCGTCACTTTGTTTGCCACAATATCCACTACCGCATTGCCCGCATCTTCAAGCTTATCAAATACAGCTAGCATGCTCTTTCTTGCCTCGGGAGCTGGAATTAGCTTAGCAACTATCTTAGTGATAATTCCCAGAGTTCCCTCGGAGCCACAGAATAGCTTTACCACGTCATAGGCAGTAACGTTCTTAACTGTTTTTCCACCAAAGTAAACTACCTTGCCATTAGCTAATACTACCTCTAGACCCATGATATAGTGCTTCATAACTCCGTATTTCAAGCCTCTTAAGCCACCAGAGCTCTCAGCAGTAGCTCCGCCCATGGTAGCAGTCTTTACCGTACCTGGATCTGGAGGAAAAATCAATCCATGCTCAGCTATCCTGTCGTTCAAATCCTGAATAATTACACCGGGCTGCACAGTGGCAGTTAGGTTTTTAGTATCAATTTCTTCAATTACATCCATCTTTACAGTCAGTAGCACAATTCCTTTTTCAGTTGGGATAGTTCCGCCGCTTAAATTAGTACCTGCACCCCTTGGATATACGGGTATTTTGTTTTCTCTTGCAATATTTAAGATTGCCTGTACATGCTCAGTAGTAATAGGAGTAAGTACCGCATCGGGCACTTGGCTTACCACATCGGCTGTAGCATCATAGGAATAGCTCATTAGATCTTCTTTATCAGTAATTACATTTTCAGGGCCTATAGCACTTTTTAACTGACTAATAATACTTTCATTTAACATGATTTGCACCTCCAAACGTTTTTTAAAATAACTCTTATTACTAATATATTATAATTTTCTAGTAATATCAATATATTAAGCAAAAGCAGAAAATACTGAATATACCCCAAATTCCTTTTGTCTAAATATTATAAA
>CAYVRD010000079.1:0-11057 GCA_964454195.1 uncultured Clostridia bacterium | reverse complement strand
TGATTGATAGGCCAATCTGCCTCCCTAATCTATGTAGAGCTGAAACTTGCTGGCACGCTTTTAAAAGCATCCATTCACCAAAGGGTAGAATTAGACCAGTCTCTTCTGCAATAGGGATAAAATAACCAGGGGAAACCAAGCCTTTTATAGGATGGGCCCATCTCATCAATGCTTCCACCCCTATCACCTTACCATCGGTAAGATTTACCTGAGGCTGGTAATATACTAATAATTCATCTTTAGCTAGTGCTAGGCGAAGGCTATTTTCCAGAGTTAATCTTTCCACCGCTGTATCATACATATGGTGACTATAAAACTGATACATGCTTACAGTGTTTAAGGTGGTGTTTCTATACATAGCAGATTCGGCATTTTTTAGCAACTCATCTGCTAATAGTCCGTCATTAGGTGAAATAGCAATTCCAACTACTCCAGAAAGACGAATTTCCTGTCCATCTATAATCCATGGCTCCTGAACTGCTGACAGAACCTTTTCAGCCATTATAACTGCTTCTTTTTCAAATTTTATTTTATTTAGGATTAGTGAAAAATCGTCACCGCCTATTCGGGCAACAGTTATATCCTCCCCAACCTTTGAAACTAATCTTTCCGAAATACCCTTGAGAATCAAGTCCCCCTTGTCATAGCCAAAGGCCTCGTTAATCAGCTTAAAGTTGCGAATGTTTAAAAACAATACTGCAACTTTAACATATTCTTTTTGAGACTGACTGATAGACATGGTAAGTCGGTCATTGAAAAGCAGCTTGTTTGGTAAGCCTGTCAAAATATCGTAATAAGCGCGATATCGGTTTAATTCTTCTATGTGACGCATATGAAGTAACCGGTAAATTCGATGGCGGAGTTCTTCAAAGTTAATAGGCTTAGTGATGAAGTCGGTTGCTCCTGCTTCAAAGGCTAGCTCTACCGAATTAGCATCATCTAGACCAGTAAACATAAGAATAGGCGTGGGGTTTACGCCTGGCATATTGCGGATATGCGAGCAGGCTGCCAAGCCATCCATAACAGGCATCACTATATCCATCAGAATAATATCTGGCATAAGGGTAGATACAATGGCTAAGGCTTCTTCGCCATTCTCTGCCTCAACTACCTGATAATTGTGGCTATGTAGTACGTTTCTTATCATTAAGCGAGTAGCTCTTCTGTCTTCGACTAAAAGAATAATTGGATTGTTTGAGTTATCTAAATGTGTTGACATATATAAGTATCAGCTCCTACTAAATAGGTATCCGTAATATTTAATTAAATAGTTATGTTAAAAAATCCTGTTTTTTTATTAAGTTAATTTAAAATTTCTAGCATAAAATATGCAAGGATTTTTTATTTAAGACATGATATAATGATACCGAAAGGCCTATTCCAAAAAGGCCTTCATTATTTATTGAAACATTTTCATTATTTTTAAGTCTATTAATTGTTATAGAGAACTATTTAGCACCGAAGGGGGGCTAGTATATGTTGATAGCAGATGAAGAATTAATAAAAAAAAGTCAGCTAGGTGATATGGATGCCTTTGAACAGCTGGTGACCCAGTATGAAAAAAAGGTATATTCTATTGCTTATAGGTTAGTAGGAAACCATGAGGACGCTAGTGATTTAGCCCAAGAGGCTTTTATAAAGGTATTTAAATCAATTAAAAATTTTAGAGGGGATGCTTCTTTTAGTACCTGGCTATACCATGTGGTATCAAACGTATGCAGGGATTACTTGCGAAAAAACAAACTAAAAACAACCTCTTTAGATGAACCAGTGATATTTGAAGGGGAGTGCTTAGAAAGACAAATAACAGATTACTCCTTAGGACCCAACCAAATAGCAGAACAAAAAGAGCTACAGGCCTACGTACAAAAGCTTATCCTCCAACTCCCAGAGGATTATCGTCTAGTATTAGTACTTAGAGAGTATATGGACTTTTCCTATGAAGAGATTGCCAAGGAAATGAATATCACCATGGGAACGGTTAAGTCTAGGCTTAATCGGGCACGAAATATGCTTAAAGAAAAACTGTTAGGAGAGCGGGAACAAAGCATTCAAGACCTACGTCAAATAAGGTGAAAGGGGGGAGCGCTATGACTTGTCATGATATTAGAGAGCACTTATCTGCGTACTTGGACCAAGCTTTAGACAAAGCTATTAGCGATCAGATAAATGCCCACTTAGATACCTGTTCTACCTGTCAGCAAGAGCTGGCAGATTTGCGTTTTACGATACAGCTAGTAAGAGAATTACCAGAAGTAGAAGCTCCAACCCAATTTCACCAAAGCTTGAGGGAGCGCCTAGCTAAAGAGATTAGTAATAGCAAATATGAGGATTCTCAAGCTCAGGTATGGGAAAGCAAGGGCAGCAAAAGCAAGCTAAAATATTGGCTATCCAGTGTTGCTGTAGCTGCTGTTTTATTAATAGCAGTAGCTGTGGGACAGCTGTCAAATAACGTGAATTTTACTAGTTTTAATATGGGCGCTATACAACCTCAAAGTGGTGCTTCAAGAGAAATAACGTTGGACATGGGCGTAGCTACTACTAGTGGAAAAGATAATATGATAGCTTATGGTGATTCTGCCCCTGGCGCTAAAGAAGCAGCACCTTTTGTATTATCACCAGAGGCTGATGCAGCAAGTAAAATGTTACAGATTGAATCTGAGGATGGACTTCATATCCAACAGAGAATTATAAAGGATGCCTATATCCGGCTAGAGGTTTCATCGTTTCAACATACTGCCAGTGCAGTAGAAACAATTGTGGTAGGAGTTGGGGGATATATTCAAGATTCTACTGTGACTGCCATAAAGGATGGGAAACTTACTGCTGGTGATCTCACCCTTCGGGTTCCTCAAGAGCGATTTGAGTCAACTATTAGTGAGTTAGAGCAGCTGGGGAAGCTAAGGACAAAAGGTTTAAATGGGCATAATGTGACCATGGAATATATAGATATTGAAGGACGACTTAGGGTTGTCAGAGAAAAAGAGCAGCGTCTGTTGAGCCTGCTAGAAAAAGCAGATCGGCTAGAGGATGTATTAAATATTGAACGAGAACTAAGCTATGCTAGAAGTGAAATTGAGCATATGGTTGGTAGAATCCGATATTTAAACCATGCTACAAATTTAGCAACTATCAGAATATCTCTGACTGAGGTGGAGACATCCACGGATAGAATAACAGCACCAGGAATTACTGGAATACTGCAGGACGCAGCTGCGGCTTTCATTGTAACTACCAATAAGCTGCTTAGACTACTAGGTGACCTGGTAGTCTATGGAGGGGCTAGCTTGCCTATAATAGCAATAATCCTAATTGGTTTGTTAATTGGTGTTAAGCTAAAAAACTACTACAAGAAAAAGTAAAGTTTATCGGTAGGCAGGAAACACTAAATGCCTACCGAATTTTTTTTAGTATTGGTGAAAAAATACAACAAAAGAAGGTGATTTATAGATGACAAAAAGAGAAAGTGAAAGTAAAGGTAAGTTTGTAATAATAGATGGCAATAGCTTGATATATAGAGCCTTCCATGCTCTGCCTTTGCTAAATACCGCAAAGGGAGAGTATACTAATGGGGTTTTTGGCTTTACAAAAATGCTGCTAAAAATTATCAGAGATGAACAACCAGACCTTCTAGCGGTAGCCTTTGATAAGGGTAAAATAACTTTTCGTCATCAGCAGTACAGCGAGTATAAAGGAACTCGCAAAGCTACTCCTGATGAGCTAAAACCCCAATTTGAGATAGTGAAGGAAATGCTTCAAGCTATGGCTATACCTATTTTTGAGCTGGAGGGCTATGAAGCCGACGATTTAATAGGAACCTTAGTTAGACAGGGTGAGAAAAAAGGCTTGGCAAATTACATTGTTACAGGAGATAAGGATGCCCTACAGCTGATAAGCAAAAATATAATTGTCAAACTCACTAGAAAAGGAATCAGTGAAATAGAAGAGTATGACTTAGCTAAGCTATATGAACAATATAAATTAACTCCAGAGCAATTTATAGACCTTAAAGGCTTAATGGGGGACAGCTCCGACAATATTCCAGGTGTTCCTGGAGTAGGTGAAAAAACAGGATTAAAGCTGCTTCACGAGTTTGGCACTTTAGAAAAGATAATAGACTCGGTAGAGCATATCAAGGGGGCAAAGCTACAACAAAAAATTGAGGAAAACGCCCAATTAGCTATTCTGAGTAAACAGCTGGCTAGAATAGCCTGTGATGCACCTATTTCTATAGACGGGATTGATCATTATGACCAGGGAAAATGGGATCGGGATAAATTGCTGGAGCTGTTTAACCGACTGGAATTCAAATCCCTTCTTGAAGATCTTCCTGTCAATCAGGAGCAGGAGCAGGCTAAGAAAAAGATTTTCCAGGTACAAGAGATAGCTATATCTAAGGAAAACTTCCCCCAATTTACCCAAGGGCTGGCTAAGGATAAAAACCTATTTATAGCAACAGCAGAACAGGATAGCATATTGTATATGGCTTTGGGAGTAAATCAGCAGCTCTTTTATTGGGAGGGAAAGGAAACATTAGATCTTTTGGCTGAGGTGCTGGCAGATAGCAGCATCAATAAATATATTCACAACAGCAAAGAAGGTATTTTAACTTTAACTAATCAAGGATATGAGCTTAAAGGTTTAAAGGGAGACCCGATGCTTCAAGCATACTTGTTGAATCCTACTAACAGCGGAGATGATATAAGCTCCCTATCACTAGAGTATCTTGGCAGTAGCTGGGAGCAGCCTCAGGAGCTAGATAGACTAATACTAGAGAAATTAATTCTTACTAGAGAGCTTGTTGGCATCCTTGACAAAAAGCTGGAGGAAATAGAGCTAACCAGCTTATACACAGACGTGGAGCTGCCATTATCAATTATTTTGGCGAAAATGGAGCTGGAAGGGGTGACACTTGACGCTAAACAATTGGCGCAGATGTCCCAGGAGCTAGGAGAGGCTATAGAAATTCTTGAGCAGGAGATATATAATGCAGCAGACTGTCAATTTAACATTAACTCTCCCAAACAGTTAGGAGTAGTTTTATTTGAACAGCTAGGGTTGCCAGCTTTTAAAAAAACTAAGACAGGCTATTCTACTAACGCTGAGGTATTAGAGGCATTACACGATCAACATCCTATAATAGCCAAGCTATTGGACTATCGACAAATAGTTAAGCTCAAATCCACTTATGTGGATGGACTACAAAAATTAATGGATAAGAACAATCGGGTACACACCACTTTTAATCAGACTATAACAGCCACAGGAAGGCTGAGTAGCACCGAGCCTAACCTGCAAAACATCCCTATTAGGCTGGAACAGGGACGTCGAATAAGGAAAGCCTTTATACCTCAGCAAGCGGGAAGAGTGTTGCTGGCTGCAGATTACTCACAAATTGAATTGCGGGTATTAGCTCATATATCTAGAGATAAAAAGCTTATTCAAGCCTTTGTTGAGGGGCAGGATATTCATACCAAAACAGCTTGTGAAGTGTTTGAAGTATGTCCAGAGGAAGTAACTGGTGAGATGAGAAGAAGAGCCAAGGCAGTCAACTTTGGTATCGTTTATGGGATAAGTGATTTTGGACTTAGCAGAGACTTGGGCATACAAAGAGGAGAGGCTAAACGCTATATTGATAATTATTTGGCAAATTACCCTGGCGTCAAATCCTATTTAGAGGAAATAATAAAAACTGCCCGGGCAAAGGGATACGTCACAACTATTCTGAATAGAAGGAGATACTTGCCCGATCTCCACAGTAGGAATAAAAACATACAAAACTTTGGCGAGCGCACAGCAATGAATACTCCTATTCAAGGAAGTGCTGCAGATATCATTAAGCTAGCAATGATTAATGTGGAAGAGGCCATCCAAGAGTCAGGCGTGGACTGTAAGATGCTCTTGCAGGTTCATGATGAACTGATATTTGACGTGGACAAAGAAAATCTAGACCAGTCAGCTAGGCTAATAAAAAATATTATGGAACAAGTACTGACTTTAGAAGTTCCCTTGCAGGTTGATGTAAAATGGGGAGATAACTGGTACGATATGACCCCAATTTTAACCGTAAAGGAGGGACTATAGATGCCCGAATTACCCGAGGTAGAAACTGTAGTTCAAACCTTGCGCCCTCTTCTAATAGGTCGTAAGGTAGAGGAAATAGAGGTTTTTATGCCTAAAATGATAAAGCTATGCTCGATCAACCAATTAAGAACAGAAATAATCGGGCAAGAAATAAAAGATATTTACAGAAGAGGAAAGTATTTTATTATCATCTTTGAAAAATGGTGGATTGTAGGGCATTTGAGAATGACTGGTAGGCTTACATTGGCTAAAGGCACTGAAGCGCGAGACAAGTATACCCATGTAGTATTCTGGCTTGATAACCAGAGCCAGTTGCGATTTGCAGATATGCGTCAATTTGGCTGTTTATATTTAGTTTTGCCGGAGGAAGTAGATAAAATTTTTGGCCTAGCCACTTTAGGCCCAGAACCTTTAGCGGAAGATTTATCAGTAGAGCTTTTTAAAAAAAGAATAGAAAATAAGAGAGTTAAAATAAAGCAGCTTTTATTGAACCAGCAATTTGTGGCAGGGATCGGCAATATTTATGCAGATGAAATATTATTTCACGCTGGTATCAATCCAAATAGAATGGCTAATAGCTTAAATACTGACGAAATAGAACGGCTATATCAAAGTATGCGACATATTATAGCAGCAGGAATTAAGCACAGAGGAACATCCATTAAAGACTATGTAGATGGATTTGGAGTAAAAGGAGAATTTCAAAACCATTTAAAGGCCTATGGGAGGACAAATCAAGCTTGTGTCCAATGTAATCATCCACTTATGAGAGAAAAAATAGGCGGTCGCTCTACCCATTATTGTCCCAAGTGTCAGCTGTAGTAGCTAGGTAGTTACATGCACCCATTCCTTTCGGTTGCCATATAATGTATAGACTTATGTGGCAAAAGGAGGGAGAGCTTTGGAGTTTTTGTCAATGATCCTATTTGCTTTTGCTGTAAGCTTAGATGGTTTTGGAGCTGGTGTAGCTTATGGCATGAGACAGATTAGAATTCCTTTAACTTCTTTACTAGTAATTTGCCTAGCTTCGGCAGTAGCTATTTCCCTGTCAATGTTTTTTGGACATTTTTTGGGAAGTTTCTTCAGCCCAGTCTGGGCAGAGAGAATAGGCTCTATAATATTGATTGCTATGGGTATATGGATAATAATTCAAGCCCTACAAACCCAGAGGAGTAAAACTGGTAAAAGGGAGTTAGCTGATTCTGCTAGTGAACAGATAATGATTATTAGCATTAAGATGCTAGGCATAGTAATTCAAGTTTTGAAGCAACCTGAAAAAGCAGATATGGATGACTCGGGTGTAATCAACGCAAGAGAGGCTGTTATATTAGGCTTTGCTTTAGCGATGGATGCCTTAGGTGCTGGATTTGGTGCAGCCATGACCGGTTTTACCCCAATTTTGACGCCAATTGTTGTAGGTATATTTAAATTTTTGCTAGTATCTCTAGGACTATATATAGGTGCTAGTAAAATTAATGGCAAGCTAGGGCAAAGGGTAGCTTTTCTGCCGGGTCTAGTATTGATTCTACTAGGGATTCTATAAAGGATGTGATAGAATATGAAAGTAATTGGTTTAACTGGTGGGATTGCCAGTGGTAAAAGCACAGTAACTGGCATGCTAAGGAGCTTGGGAGCGACCGTAATTGATGCTGATTTTATCTCCAGGGAGTTAGTTCTCCCTGGTTCTCTTGCTTTACAGGAAATAGTAGAATCCTTTGGCAAACAAGTAATGAACAAAGATGGATCATTGGATAGAAAAAAGTTGGCAGATATAGTCTTTAATGATAAGGAGAAACTGAAAAGATTGGATGAGATTATGCTGCCAAAGATCATTGAAACTATTAATGGTCTATTAAGCAGCTACAAAAATGCTGGACAAGCTGTAGTTATGCTAGATGCACCCCTATTGTTTGAAGCAGGTCTAAAGGAGCTGACCGATTCTATTTGGGTAGTATATATACCCGAGAGCACTCAATTAACAAGACTGATGCAAAGGGATGGCTTGACAATTGACCAAGCTAGACAAAGAATCAGCAGTCAAATATCTATAGAGAACAAGAAAAATTGGGCCGACATAGTTATTGACAACAATGGCTCGTTAGATGATACTTATAAGCAGGTTAAGGAATTTTGGAATAGATTATTGCATAATCTAAATAACATCTAATTAATTTTGTTTTGGGAGATAATAATGAACTACTATTTTTTTCAAAAAAATAAAAGAGGAAAGCATATTGGATTTACTATCACTATTTTACTATTTTTTATGTTATATATAGGTTACGGCAAATTAACCCAAATGCTATTCCCTTTTTCATATCAAGAGTATGTGGAAAGAGCAAGTGAAGAGTTTCAAATTGAACCCCACCTAATATTGGCAGTAATGAAAGCTGAAAGCAGACATCAAAAAGATGCTGTATCCCATAAGGGGGCAGTGGGATTAATGCAAATAATGCCTTCTACAGGTATTTGGATAGCTGAACAGCTGCAGATGAAGGATTTTGAGGTAGAGCAGCTTAAAGACCCGGAAATAAATATCCTGTTTGGCACCTGGTATTTAAGCTTTCTCTTAAATGAATTTAATCAGAGATTACCTGTAGCTCTAGCTAGTTATAATGCTGGACCAGGCAAGGTGAGAGAGTGGCTAGCAAATGACCGGTGGGATGGAACTTTTACCAATGCAGATGATATACCCTACAATGAAACAAAAAATTATGTTCGAAGGGTTTCATTATTCTATAAGATCTATAAGCATATATACAAATAAAAAAACGCTGCAAGAGAGCCTTACCCAATCTGCAGCGTTTTTGATTTATTACTTTACTTGTTTCAGTCTATCTGAGGGAGTTATACCAGGTATTCGACCTCTTTTAGCCACTGGCTGACCATTAATCTCTTTGATGTCCATAGTCATATCAATAGCGCGAGCTCCCGATATATAGCTACCTACGCCAAAAGCATCTGCCCCTGCGGCATTTAACAATTTAATTCTGTCTGGATTTAAGCCGCCAGATACAAATATTTTTACATGGTTAAAGCCTTCTAAGTTCAGGCGAGCCCTGATCTCTTTAATCATCTCAGCTGTCACTCCGCCTCTTTCGCTAGGAGTATCTAAACGTATACCATGTAGTTTTTCGCCCATAGCTCGGCTGATGCGCAGAGCTTCCTCTGCTTCATCTTTAAAAGTATCAACCAATATTAGACGTAAGGCATCGGGAGGCATAGTAGCGTCGTAGGCTTGGGCTGCTTTTAAAGTATCACCTATTATCAGAAATATAGCGTGAGGAACTGTGCCTACAGGCTCCTTACCAGCTAACTTAGCTCCGATTATACAGCTTGCACCTGCAGCCCCACCAAGTATAGCAGCTCGCTCCATTACGGGTGCTACAGCAGGATGGAGGTGGCGGGCACCAAAACTAAAGAATGGTTTATCACCACATGCCGCCTTGATTTCAGCTGCTGCAGTAGCCCAGCCAGTTGAGCTTGCCAGAATCCCAAGTATAGTAGTTTCGTAAACACCAAACAGCTGGTATTTTCCTTGAATACGCAACACTGGCTCTTTTTCAACAAAAGTAGAGCCTTCATCTAACGCCCAGATTTTCACATCAACATCTTTAAGTAAATAACGCACTTCATCAATACCAGCTAAAGTGGCTTCCTTGCGGGCAAAAACTTCAGCTGTTACTTCCACGTCTTGCATTGCTATTTTATTTAGGATTTCATGGGTACGCACAAAATAGACATCGGTGGTAGCAGCAGATGTAATTTCCTCATGGGTAGCAGAAAAAAAACGACCATTGGGATCAACTGTCAAGGCCTTTATTTCCTGAGTGCTTTTCAGCATATCATTCACTCCTTATCACTATAAAAACCATATTTAACAATTTCAAGAGGATTAAATCAAATATATTCGATATTTTCCCTTAAAAACCTTCTTTTGCAAGTAATAAAATGATTAATAAAGCTACAAGAGGCTTGGCATATATGGCCTGGTAACCACATATATTGAAGTATCGCAGATTTTATATAGACGTGATATACTAATTAAGTACTGAATGAAAGGGTGATTAAGCTAATGCTTGCTTGTTTTTCTAAAATAAAGTCAAAATATAAACTAGCCATTTTGTTGATTATCATTTTTACAGCAACTATTTGGACAGGATGTATAGGCAAAAAAGAGAGGGTAGAAACTCCTCCTCCTATAGAGAGGGTTGAAGAAAGAGAGGGGGGACTTTTTAGATTTCAACTGACTAGTGACCCTGGCAACTTGGATCCGGCAGCCTTTAACTTTCAAAACCAGAGCGCTAAGCAGCTAATGTATCTTTTATATAGAGGCCTTGTGGCGTATCATCATGAGAGCTTAGAGATAGTGCCAAGCATAGCCAACAAATGGTCGGTAAGTGAAGATGGATTAATATATACCTTTTATTTAAATGAAGGTATTATATTTCACAACGGCAACCCAATTAATGCCCAAACCTTTAAGGACTCTTGGGAGAGAATATTAGCACCAGGCAAAAACTTTTCCAATCGCTTTGTTTTTATGGACATTGTTGGAGCTGGTGATAAGCTAAACGGAAGAGTACAGGAAACTGTTGGAATTAGGGTGTTAGATGAGCTAACTTTACAAGTACAACTGGCAACACCTAATAGCGCTTTTTTAAGTATGATGGCACACCCATCCACATTTCCAGTAGATACAGAATTGGTTAACAGAGCAGGGGACAGCTTTGGACAGACAGCTAGCTCTATAATTGGTGCGGGTCCATTTAAAATGGTTGAGTGGCACAAAAACAAGGAGCTGGTACTTGAAAAAAATGAGAATTATTTTGGATATGAGCCATATATTCAAAGACTTGAGATGCCAATAATTCCTGATAGTGAAGAGGCATTAGTTCTGTTGGAAGCGGGAAAGCTACATTATATTCAAGAGGTTCCAATTGGAAGGCTAGCTCAGATTCGCAACGACCAAC